>CACANC010000061.1 GCA_902533755.1 uncultured PS1 clade bacterium | reverse complement strand
TTCTTATGGTGCTGGAATACAGATCAGAGAAGTAAAGATGCAGAAAGTTGATCCACCTTCAGCCGTTATCGATTCCTTTAGAGATGTTCAGGCTGCAAGAGCTGACCAAGAAAGAGCAAGAAATGAGGCCAATGCTTATGCAAATAAGGTTGTACCAGAAGCTCAAGGTGAATCAGAAAAGATTAGAAGAGAATCAGAAGCATATCAATCCCAAACTGTTGCTGAAGCTGAAGGACAAGCTAAAAGATTTGTGTCCATATATTCCGAATATATCGAAGCAAAAGATGTGACGCGACAGAGGTTGTTTTTAGAAACCATGGAAAAAGTTTTTAATGATATGAATAAAGTTATTATCGATAGTGATGCAGTAGGTGGACAGGGGGTATTACCATACCTACCTCTCAATGAAGTAAGAAAAAAAGGAGATCAATAATGAAAGGAAAACAAATAGCATTACTGATTTTCTTAGGTTTACTATTTTTAGTTTCAGTTAATACATTTTATTCTGTACATGAAACAAAACAAGCTATTGTTCTTCAGTTTGGTAGACCAGTTGGTGCTCCCATAACTGATGCCGGCCTTAAAATTAAAGTGCCATTTATTCAGCAAGTTCAATTTTTAGACCGTAGAATTCTTGATTTAGACTCACCTGCAGAGGAAGTTATTGCATCAGATCAAAAGCGTCTGGTTGTTGATTCATTTACCAGATGGCAAATAAGTGATCCTCTTCAGTTTTATATAAGTGTTCGCGATGAAAGAATTGCTCGCTCAAGACTTCAAGCTATTGTTTCTTCTAGTTTAAGGTCTGTTTTAGGTGGTGAAGAGTTTGTAACTGTTGTTAGAGATGAAAGAGATGAATTAATGGCTCGTATTAGCGAAATAGTTAATGTTCAGGCAAATGATTTAGGAATAAACATTATAGATGTTAGAATTAAAAGAGCAGATCTACCCGATGCAAATAGTCAGGCTATATATAGAAGAATGCAAACTGAAAGACAGCAAGAAGCTGCAGAATTTAGGGCTAAAGGCCAAGAAATTTCAAGAGGAATAAGAGCTGAAGCTGAAAAAAAAGTTACAGTTCTCGTGGCAGAAGCTACCAGAGATGCTGAGATTATAAGAGGTACTGGTGATGCATGTAGGAATAGAATTTTTGCTTCTGCTTATGGTCTTGATCCGGATTTCTTCGCTTTTTATCGATCGATGAAATCATATGAAGAGTCTCTTGGGTCGGATACAACTATAGTTTTATCACCAGACAGTGAGTTTTTTAAATTTCTCAATGACCCAAATGCGATATCTAATGATAACTCTAATGTTACCAAACTTAGCAAAGAGAATATTGAATTAATAAGCGTAATTCAAAGCAATGATAGATTGAGTGATAAGTTATGTCCCGAATTAGTTAAGCTAGATTAAAATAATGATAAGCTTCAGTCGATATTACTTCTTTGTTCTATTTCTATTTTTTGTTTCAGGCCCTGTTTATTCTATTGAATTGCCTGACTTTACTGAGTTAGCAGAAGAATACTCTCCTTCTGTTGTTAATATTCTTTCAGAAAAGGAATTTAAAGAGGAAGATGATGAGGGTGAATCTAGAGAAGCCCCACCTTTCTTTTTTGATGATCCTTTTAGAGATTTTTTTGAAAGAAGGCCTAATAGAAAAAATAGACGGCCTCAAAGGTCAGGTGGTTCAGGTTTTATAATTTCAAGTGATGGTTATATTGTAACCAATAATCATGTCGTTGAGGGCGCAACCACAGTAAAAGTAACACTTAATAATGATGAAACATTTGTAGCTGATGTTATAGGTCTTGATTCCAGAATGGATTTAGCGCTTCTGAAGATTGAAGCGGATAAAGACCTACCTTTTATTACTTTTGGAGATAGCAAAAAATCAAAAGTTGGAGAATGGGTAATTGCTATTGGCAATCCTCTTGGGCTTGGAGGAAGCGTAACAGCAGGTATTATTTCTGCAGTTGGTAGAGATATTCGCTCAGGCCCCTATGACAGCTTTATTCAAACTGATGCACCGA
>CACANC010000060.1 GCA_902533755.1 uncultured PS1 clade bacterium | reverse complement strand
TATTGAATATGTAAAGTCATTTTGACTGCCTAGTGTAATAACTGTATTGCCATTAATATCTGATACAACATCAACATTAGAGTTACCACCTGAGCTAAATGATGCGGGAGCTCCTGTACCACGAAGTACAATTGAATCGTTAGCAACATCAAAATCAGAAATAAATACATTTCCATCATCAGCAGATGTAACTGAACCGTTTGAGCCAAAAGTCACATCATATAAATATGTATCGGCTTCAGCTGTTGCAGTATAATTACCAGCATTAGCATTTATTCCAGTTGTAGCAGTTGAGCCTGAACTTGAACCGCCTGAACTTGAACCGCCTGAACTTGAACTTCCTGAACCAGCATCCGGAGTTGGAGATACAGCTCCGCCTCCTCCGCCTCCTCCGCATGCAGCAAGAATTAGTGGAAGCGTTAAAGCGCTAAGATATCCCAAAGACTTTCTTTCTATTTTTTGAAGATCATAGAAATCAGATTTTAATATTTTTTTGATTTTATTTGCATTGGTTAATGAATTATCATCATTAATAATTTCTTCATTCGTAAGATAAGACAGGTTTAATCTTTTCATTATTTCACTCCAGGTTTCGCCACTCAGAATCACAAGTATATAAGCTTGCTTGGGCTATGTAAAATTCCAACCAAGATTATACACATATTTAGTGTATAAACAATAATTGATATATAGCAAAACTTTATTTTATGTGTCCACATAAAAAAGTTCATTTTCATCATTTTATACCTTTTTTTAGCCATTATATCAGTTATGTTAATTTTAAATTTAATTAAAAAAAACTAAATAGGAAAATTTTTTTCTATGTATTTAGACAAAATATCAGATGATTCTGTTTCTGAAAGAGTTTCTGTATCAATAGTGATGTCTGGATTTTTAGGCTCATCATAAGCTGCACTTATTCCAGTAAAATCTTTTATTTCCCCTAATCTAGCCTTTTTATATAATCCTTTTGGATCTCTTTCTTCACATTTTTTTATGCTTGCAGAAATGTAAACTTCATAAAATTTAGTTTTATTGTTCGATTTAGCTATCTCTCTATCCTGTTTGGTAGGCGTAATAAAAGACGCAATAACAATAAAACCTGACTCTGCAAGTATGTTTGCAACTTCACTCGCTCTCCTTATATTCTCATTTCGATCTTGATCAGAAAATCCTAAATTTGAATTCAAACCATCTCTTAAATTGTCACCATCAAGCATATATATGTTGTAACCCTTATCAAAAAGTTTACGTTCAACCTTGCTTGCGATTGTAGTTTTACCTGAAGCAGACAAACCAGTTAACCATAATACACCGCCAACATGGTTATTACGTTTATTTCTCTCAGCAATAGAAACTTCATTTTCCACAGGAGAAATGTTCATAGATTTTCTTATCTTAGTTGCGGATATAGACTCTACATCTTTATCAAATGAAATTTTTTCAACACTATAACCTACATCTCTTCCATAAATTACATTTGTTATGTTAGGAAGATCAATTATATCGTATTTACCCATATATTTATCCGCTAAATCTTTATCGATAAATTCACATACCTCCTCAAAGGTAAAAGGATTTTTTTCATCGGTTGCATGTGTTGATCGAACGCCTATTGCTACTCTTTCAGATCTTTCTAAGGCCGCTTTAAAAAGCTCTCTATGGCCTTCATGCCATGGTTGCCATCTTCCAATAATAAGGGCTGTTCTTTGTTTGCTTTTTTTTGTCAATTTAAAGACTCTCAAAACGATATGATAATATTAATTTGGTAATTAATGATTGACCTTATATAGATATTATAAAAAAATTAAAATACTATTTTGGAATATATTAAAAATGAATAATTCACATCCAAAAGGATTAACAACTCTATTTTTTACAGAAATGTGGGAAAGAATGTCTTATTACGGCATGAGAGGGATCCTTGTTCTTTTTATGACAGCGTCAATTACAGAAAATGGCTTAAATATGGACCCAGTTACAGCTAGCGCCATATACGGAATATATGCATCATTAGTATATTTAGTGACATTACCTGGCGGCTGGATTGCTGATAGAATTCTTGGACAACAAAGATCAATTTTATATGGTGGCATAATTATTATGTTTGGGCATTTTCTATTAGCGATGCCGAATGGGAATGTTTTTTATCTTGGTTTATCATTTGTTGTAATTGGTACAGGACTTTTAAAACCAAATATTTCTGCATTAGTTGGAGCCTTATATGATGAAAATGGTGGCAATAGAGAGTCTGGCTTTACAATTT
>CACANC010000059.1 GCA_902533755.1 uncultured PS1 clade bacterium | reverse complement strand
GAGGAATTATCTTGGAAATAGAAGAAAAAAAAGATTTAGCAAGTTCATGGTTTAGGAATCTCAGAGATCAATTCTGTAAAGAATTCGAAACATTAGATGGCTCAACTTTTGAAAGAAGGAAATGGGATCACTCTGGAAGCGGTGGTGGTGAAATTAGTCTCATGAAAGGTAATGTATTTGAAAAAGTTGGTGTGAATATTTCTACAGTAAGTGGAGAATTTAAAGAAGATTATAGAAGTAATGTTTCAGGAACGGAGGATTCACCAGAATATTGGGCTAGTGGATTAAGTATTGTTGCTCATATGAACTCTCCTTTTGTACCTGCATTTCATTTTAATACGCGCTTTATAGTTACCGGGAAAAGTTGGTTTGGTGGGGGCGCAGATATGACTCCTACTTACATTTATAATGATGACACAGAGGATTTTCATAATTCTCTTAAAAATGCTTGTGATAAGTATAATAAAAATTATTACCCTGATTTTAAAAAAAATTGTGCTGAATATTTTTTCTTACCGCATAGAGGAGAGGAAAGAGGCGTAGGCGGCATTTTTTTTGATCACCTTACAACAGATAATTGGGAAACTGATTTTTCATTTGTTAGGGATGTAGGGTTATCTTTTTTTAAAATAGTTCCTCATATTATTAACAAAAGAAAAGATGACGTTTGGACAGAGGAAGAGAAGAATAAGCAATTATTAAAAAGAGGAAGATATGTTGAATTTAATCTTCTATGGGATAGAGGAACGCAGTTTGGAATTAAAACCGGCGGTAATACTGATGCAATTCTAATGTCTATGCCTCCAGATGCGCGTTGGGAATAATTATATGATTTATTCTCTTTTTGAGGCCATACATATAATTTCAGTCATCGCTTGGATGGCAGGATTGTTATATTTACCAAGATTATTTGTTTATCATAGCGATGATCTTATTAAAAAAAATGAAGATACAACCAACACATTCAAAATTATGGAAAATAAACTTTATAGGTTAATTATGAATCCTGCTGTCGCATTAGTATGGATAACAGGATTAACGCTTTTTTATTTTAATGGTTTTCAATTATGGTTAACTATAAAACTTTTTTTTGTTTTTTTAATGACATTGTTTCATATTTTTTTAGGGCAATGCTTACGTAGTTTTGCCATAGATGGAAATAAATTTTCGTCAAAGTTTTTTAGAATCATTAATGAGATACCAACCTTAATAATGATAATTATTGTATTTCTTGTTGTTTTTAAACCTTAGCTTTTATTATTAATTGCATTCCAAACTTTATTAGGTGTCGCAGGCATATCGAATTCAGTTACTCCTTTTTCTTTAAGTGCATCCAATATTGCATGTATAACAGCTGGCGGAGCAGCAATTGCCCCCGCTTCGCCACATCCTTTTACACCTAATCCATGAGCACAAGGCGTTACCTCGGTTTCTACTATCATATGTGGAACATTATCCGCTCTTGGCATTGTATAGTCCATAAATGATCCATTAATTAATTGTGCTGTATTCTCTTCATAGATACAGTTTTCAAATAAGGCTTGCCCTATACCCTGCGCAACACCTCCATGTACTTGCCCCTCGACTATCATAGGATTCATTACGATACCAAAATCATCCGATACACAATAATTTTTAATATCAATTTGACCTGTTTCAGGGTCTATTTCTATTTCGCATATATGTGCTCCTGCAGGGTAGGTAAGATTAGGCGGATCATAAAATGATGTCTCTTCTAGACCAGGCTCAAGGGTTTCTATTGGGTAGTTACCAGGAACATATGCTGCTCCAACAACATCAGCAAATGCAACAAATTTGTTTGATTCTGATACGGAGAATTCTCCATCTTTAAAAACTATTTCTTTAACTGATGCATCTAAAAGATGAGCTGCTATTTTCTTTCCCTTTTCAATTATTTTATCAATTGATCGCATTAGCGCTGGACCTCCTACAGCAAGAGATCGTGAACCAACAGTTCCAACGCCAAAAGGCACTCTACCTGTATCACCATGAACTACATCAATTGACTCAAAAGCTACGCCAAGTTTTTCATGAACTATCTGTGCAAATACTGTTTCATGTCCCTGTCCGTGTGAATGTGAACCAGTGAAGACAGTTACAGACCCAGTAGGGTTAATTCTAACAGTTGAAGACTCATAATATCCTCCTCTTCCACCTGCTTCCAAAGTAAGTTTTGAAGGCGCAACACCGCATGCTTCAATATAGCAAGAAATACCTAATCCTCTTAATTTACCATTAGATTTTGATTCAGCTTTTCTTTTATTAAAATCATCATAATTTATACTTTTTAGTGCTGAATCAAGAGTTGCTTCATAATCACCGCTATCATAAGTAAGTGTTCCTGGAGAATTATATGGAAATTGATCTGGCTGTATA
>CACANC010000058.1 GCA_902533755.1 uncultured PS1 clade bacterium | reverse complement strand
CTCATAGCAATACAACCTGTTTTTATATAGTTTCGACAATCAGTCAATATTGATTTAACTGATTAACAAAATTTAGCTGAAAAGCAAACGGTATTGGGTAATCTTACCATCCTTCCCCCTCCCAACCCTTCAAGGTGGGATTACCCAAAAAAACTTTAGGAAAGAAAAATGAATTTAAATAAAGATATAATAGATTTTAAAGAGCCAGAACTTAGAAAAAAAGTTGATAGAATTCAATATGAGAGAGAAATGACTTCAATCGCTATATTTTTATTTATAGAAAAGCTTTCAAAATTCTTCGGAATTTCTCAATCACAATTCAAACAATAATTTAAAACAATAACATTTTGTTCTATATTTTCTCTGTGATGAGAGAAAATACAATCTTAGTTGATGGATTAACTTTTCCTGAAGGCCCAAGGTGGTACAAGGATAAATTATATTTTTCAGATTTTTTTACTCATCAAGTTTACGCTACAGACCCCATAGGGAACTGCGATAGTATACTTAAAGTGCCTAACCAGCCATCCGGTTTAGGATGGTTACCTGATGGAACTCTTCTTGTTGTTTCTATGATTGATCAAAAAGTTTTAGCCTATAAAGATAATGCATTAACAGAATATGCTGATTGTTCTGAATATGCCAATTTTCACTGCAATGATATGATAGTGAATACGAATGGGAATGCGTATATTGGGAATTTTGGTTTTAACAGTCGTAATAATGAAAGTATCAAATCTACAAATCTCATTCTTGTTCGACCAAATGAGAAACCTGTAATAGCTGCAAGTGATCTTTATTTTCCTAACGGAACAATCATAACAGAGGACAGTAAAACTTTAATAATAGGTGAAACATACGCTGCAAAATTAACTGCTTTTGATATTAATGATGATGGCTCATTATCAAACAGAAGATTATGGGCTGATTTAGCTAACATAGAGAAAGACTATAGGCCAGTTCCTGATGGTATATGTCTTGATGAAGAACATGCTATTTGGATGGCCTCTCCAAGCACAAATGAAGTCCTTCGAATAAAAGAAGGTGGGATCATAGTTGATAAAATAGGTGTTCAAACAAATGCCTATGCTTGTGTTTTAGGTGGAACAGATAGAAAAACATTATTTGTTTGCACATCAGGGGGCTCGGATATGCAATCCTGTATAGAGAAGAAAGAAGGTAGAATAGAATCGTTTCAAGTTGATATTCCAGGAGCTGGAATTCCATAAAAAAAACCCCAGCTTAAACTGGGGTTTTTCTTTTTTTATTTAGTTAAATTTACCATTTAACTCCAGCCTCAATACCATAAGACATTGGTGGACCATATAATGTAAAGTTCCAAAGACCGGCAACATTGTTAGATCCGTCTCTGTACATTTCATCATTTAAGTTCTGTCCCCACAATTTAACATAATATTGATCGGCAGCATCTCTCCAAGTTACATTAGCGCTTATAATAGTTCTTTCTTCAAGCTGACTGTAAATCGGATTAGTAGGTTGAGTTTCAGCCTCATCTTGGAAATAAGTATTAAGGTTATATGTAACCGAACCCATATCACCTAATTCTTGATCATAAGTAAAAGATAAATACCAACTTAGTTCTGGTGAGAAAGGTAAGCCAAAGCCACTAAAATCAGTTGGATTATCAATACCATCATTTGGTGTTTCATCCCAAACAAAGATATCATATTTATGATCCATAACGGCTACATTACCATCAATACGAAGATTATCTGTCGCAAGATAATTAAATTCTAGCTCAAAACCTTCGTTTGTAGATTTACCAGCATTAACTTTAACAGTTTCCTGATAAGGCGGAATTGGCAATGGAAGAACCTGATTTCTTTGTAGATCTTCAAATTCAGTATTAAAGATAGCTACATTTAATCTCAAGCGACCATCCATAAAGTCACCCTTCATACCAAGTTCAATATTCGTATTGGTTTCTGGATCATAAGGATAGGCACAAGAATATGTTGTTGAACAAGTTTCAGTATAACCACCTGCCATAAATCCTGTTGCCAATGAAGCATAGAACATCACATCTTCATTCATTGTATAGTCAACAACAAATCTGTAAGTTGATTCACTCCAATCGTCTTTATTATCAACACAGATTGTTCTTAAATCACATGATAACCAGTCAGTATTAAATAGAGCAATATCTTCCTCACGAGTAATACCAGCTGTACTAATATTATTATTTGGTCTGCCTAAAGCATTATTACCAAGAGTTCCTGTTCCGCGAACAAACTGTTTTTCATCTTCAGTTTCACGAATACCTGCAGAAATTCTCCAAGCTTCATTAATTTCATAAGTAAAATCAAAGTAATATGCCTTACTTGTTCTATTTTGATGAGTAGCAGTAGATGAATAATCTGTATGAATCCATCCTGGCACACCAAGGAACCATT
>CACANC010000057.1 GCA_902533755.1 uncultured PS1 clade bacterium | reverse complement strand
AGTAGCGGTATGAGAGGCCCATTAAATAGATATAGATGTATAGATTTAGATTGGGAGGAATTAAATCACCTTTCAAATAAAAAAATTTCTAGACCTTCTTGTTTTATTACTGGCGATCTAGATCCAGTAAACTTTATGGTATTAAACGGCTTAAAATCCTCAGGACAGGATAAGTCCGATGACGAGTTATTTAAAGATCACATCAATAAAAATTATTCTGATTTAAGAGAATTGCAAATAATTAAAGAATGTGGTCACTGGACCCAACAAGAAAAACCTGATGAGGTAAACAAGATTTTGATGGACTTTTTAGCTAAAATATAATCATTAATTAAATACCTGCGGAGGGGTGGCCGAGTGGTTGAAGGCACTGGTCTTGAAAACCAGCAGGCGGGCAACCGTCTCGGGGGTTCGAATCCCTCCCCCTCCGCCAAAAAAAAATGAAAAAAGAAATTGAAGAAATAGTAAAAGAACTTTGTTCACCTAATGGTGAATTTCCAACAAAAATTATTGAATTAAATGGATATGAGTATTTAGCATTTGATTGGGGTCCAAAAACTCTTTTTGAATATTTTAATCTTTATAAAGATCATAAAAATAAAGAAATGATTGTCTATGAAGATGAAAGATGGACATATAGGGAGGCTTATAAATTTTCATCAGCTTTCGCTAATTCTTTAATTAATGACTTCGGGGTAAAAAAAGGAGATAGAATTGCCATAGCATCAAGAAATTACCCAGAATGGATTTTTAGTTTCATAGCAATAACTAGTATTGGAGCTATTGCTGTTCCAATGAATAGTTGGTGGACATCTAAAGAACTTGAATATGGCATTAAAGATAGCGACTCTAAAATACTGATAGTTGATGAAGAAAGATTAAATAGAATTAGTAGTCTCTATAAAAAAAATAATATTAAGATTATTGTTATTAGACCTGATAATAAAAATCATAAAAATAATTGGATATCATATTCGAAAAATTAATGCTGTTGATGACGCAACAATCTTATATACCTCTGGATCAACAGGACATCCAAAGGGAGTATGCTCATCACATAAATCTATTATTTCTACTTTACTTCAATGGATGGTTATTGCTACGGCAAGAAATATTAAGGATGGCATAATAGTTAATGAAGAGATTCAGCCTTCATGTCTTTTAACTGTACCCTTATTTCATGTCACTGGAAGCCATGCACAGTTTATGCTTTCATTTCTATCGGGGAGGAAGATGGTCATAATGTATAAATGGGACTCAGAAAAAGCATTATCCCTAATAGAAAAAGAAAAAATAACGACACTTAATGGTGTTCCTACTATGACATTAGAAGTTATGCGTGATGAAAGTAGAAAAAAATATGATTTATCATCATTAAAGGAGCTTTCTGGGGGAGGAGCAGCAAGGCCCTCTTCTCATGTAAAAGAATTAAAGAATGAATTTCCAAATGCCTCTCCTGGTTTAGGCTATGGATTGACAGAAACCAATGCAGCCGGCGCTGTAATATCTGGCGATGATTATCTTAATAGACCAGGCTCTACTGGAAAACCTACACCTCCATTAACTAAAATTAAAATTGTTGATAGCAATCACAAAGAATGTAACAAAAATGAAGTTGGCGAAGTATGGATAAAATCAATTACTAATTTTAGTAAATATTGGAATAATGAAGAAGCAACAAATGAAGCATTTTTTAATGATTGGTTTAGATCAGGCGACTTAGGTTATCTAGATGAGGATAATTTTTTATATATTGTTGATAGGGCTAAAGATATAGTTATTAGGGGTGGAGAAAATATTTCGTGCCTTGAAGTAGAAGATGCAATTAATAAACACCCTAATATAATTGAAGCAAGTGTCTATGGCGTTCCTGATGAAAGATTAGGAGAAAAACTCTGCTGTTCAATTTCTTTGAAAAAATTAAATGATTTTGATGAAAGTGAATTCAATATATATCTTAAAGATTACATCGCTAATTTTAAAATACCTGAATATTATGATTTACATGAAAACAAACTTCCAAGAACAGCTTCGGGTAAAATTTATAAATTAAGATTGAGAGAAGAGACCAAAGCAAAATTAAATATTACTGACTAAATATACGAAAAGTTGCAGATGCTGCAGCTACTTCTTCTTCATTTTCATTACGTAAAATTGACTCTGCGAATCCAATCGATTTACCAATTTTTACAACATTACCTTCTCCATAAAAAAGCCCAGGATATGCAGAAGCTAAAAAAATAGTTTTAAGCTCAATTGTTGCATGTTTTTTATCATGCATTGTATGAAGCGCATGACCACATAACATATCTAATACAGTGGATAAAATACCGCCAGTTATAACATTATTTCTATTGGCAAAACGATTATCTAATTTATATTTGTGAACTACATGGCCTTTTTCTATTTTTAAATGCTCTCTATCCAATAATTCTCCAATAGGTGGTATTATAGTTAAGTCTTTCATATGAAAATCCTTTTTTTTGATATTAATAAGATAATTTGTTTTTTTAAAAAAGAAGATATTTGCTCCTTTTAGTAAGTTGATGTATGTCTAAGAAATTAAACTGAGAAAAAAAATGACTTTTGGAAGAAAATTTTATGA
>CACANC010000056.1 GCA_902533755.1 uncultured PS1 clade bacterium | reverse complement strand
TTGGTTCACTTCTCATGATATAATTAATTTCCTAATTAAATCTATTTCTGTTTCTGAAGATCTTCTTCCTATAGAGACTCTATCAATAGATTTATCATATCCAGATCTATAGATTTCAATCATATTTAAACACATAATTCCCCATTTAAGTGTTCCTAGTACTTCCCAAAATTTTAATCTTTCTCTATCAAGTTTTATACCTAAAACTTTTTCATAAGATATATACATATCTTCTCTCTCGCCAAAACCTCCAACAGGAAGTTCTATCTTATTAAATCTCCAACTATTAACACAAATCCAGGTTAAATCTTCATAAGGATCACCAAGATGAAATAATTCCCAATCCAAAACTCCAGGAATTAAATTATCATTAGATATTATTAAATTTCCATTCCTGAAGTCTCCATGTATTAATTTTTTAGTAATTTTTTTTGGAATATTGTCCTTAAGCCAACTAATTGTATATTCAAATACAGGTATATCTTGATTATGGGTTTTATAAATTTCTTCATATTTTAATAATTCATCTTCTGCTTCTGATGTTTTAATATTATCGAATTTTGATGTTGGAATTTTATGGATATTTGCAATGATTTCACCGCACTTTTTTGCAAGTTTTGGTCTAATTATTTTAAATTTATCACTATTAACTATTCTATTACCTAATGTTTCTCCATCAATGAAATCCATAAAGAAACCTTTTCCAATATTGTTATTATTTATAACTTTGAGAATTTTAGGAACAGGAACATTATAATCATTAGCAATATTCATTACTTTTGCTTCGTCTACTATATCTACAAAATTATTACTTTCTTCATCTTTAAGATTTCCTCCAGGTGTTCTTCTAAAAACTATTTTCTTTTTATTTTCTCTTGTATTTAGAGTTATATTCCAAGACTCATTACTTGAGCCTCCTGAAAGTCTTGAGATATCTTCAATAGATATAAAATCAGGAATAAAATCAGCTACAATTTCACTTAATATTTTTTGTAAGTTTTCCATTATGAAAAAATTTTAAAATACTATTATCAATAATTATTTTTATGCTACAAGGTAAATATGTCTAATGATACACAACAAAAGATACCTTTAATCAGGAGATTACGAACTTATTTCTTAACTGGTTTGGTTGTCGCTGCCCCAATTGCTATAACTATATGGGTAGCTATTTGGTTTATTGAAAGCGTTGATTCTTGGTTTTCACCATTTATACCAAACGCATTACAAGACTCTCCTTATAGTTTACCGGGACTTGGTGTTATTGCTTCATTGATTATTTTAACTGGTCTTGGTGCTTTAACAGCTAACATATTTGGAAAAACAATTCTTCAATTTGGAGAAAGTCTTTTAGACAGAGTTCCAGTCATAAGGAATATATATGGAGCTCTTAAACAAATATTTGAAACTGTTGCTTCACAATCGAATAAGAATTTTAAGGGAGTGGTCTTATTTGAATATCCTAGAAAAGATATATGGGCACTTGGTTTTGTTACTACAGATGCAAAAGGTGAAATAGCAGATAAAAAAGGTGACGATCTCCTATGTATTTTTGCTCCAACTACACCTAATCCAACATCTGGTTATTTACTATTTGTACCACGTGAAGATACCATTAAAATGGATATGTCAGTTGAGGAGGCCGCTAAATTGATTATATCTGCTGGAATTGTTGTTCCAGATCAGGATTAACCTGCATCAAGATATTTTAAAGCCTCATCTTTACTAAATAATTGAAGCAATAATCTTATGTTCTCGTTTAATCCATTATTTTCTACAATTTCTTTAGCATTTTTATTTGCCATATCAAGTAAATCAGTATCTTCATTTAGATTAGCCATTTTAAAAATATGAAAACCTGATTGCCTAGTACCTAATATTTCTCCAGACCCTCTGAGTAATAAATCTTGTTCCGCTATAATAAATCCGTCATTTGTTTTACGTAATGTCTCAATTCTTTTTTTTGCATTATCTCCCATAGGGGTTTGGTATAATAGTAAACAACTAGATTGATCTGATCCACGACCAACTCTTCCTCTTAATTGATGAAGCTGTGATAATCCAAATCTTTCGGCATGTTCAATTATCATGACTGTTGCTTCAGGTATATCAATTCCAACTTCAATAACTGTTGTAGAAACAAGAATTTTTGTATCTCCATACTTAAATTCATCCATTATTTTTTCTCTTTCATCAGCCTTCATTTTTCCATGTACGAGAAGCACATTATCTGAATAATGTTTTTTTAAAGATTTATACCTATCTTCTGCAGCAGCTAAATCTATTTTCTCAGATTCTTCTATAAGAGGGCACACCCAATATATCTTCTTATTTTCATTAATTGTTTTTTCTAGAGATATAATTGTTTCATTTAATTTGGTTAATGGTTTAGCTGCAGTTTTAATATTCTGTCTTCCAGTAGGCTTTTCTGTAATTTTTGAAACTGACATTGATCCATATGTTGTTAACTCAAGAGTTCTTGGAATTGGGGTTGCAGTCATTAACAATACATGGGGAGGTAATTTATTATTTTTTGAGGTCAATAAAAGTCTTTGATGAACTCCAAATTTATGTTGCTCATCAATTGCTACAAAACCAAGATCAAGAAATTTTACCTTTTCTTGAAACAAAGAATGAGTTCCAATTATGATATTGGTATTACCAGT
>CACANC010000055.1 GCA_902533755.1 uncultured PS1 clade bacterium | reverse complement strand
TTGAAAAATTTATATTTGTTACTCTATGTTTAGCGGCAATCAATTGTTCGCCAATAGTAGAAAACAGGGGTTATGTCTTTGATGATAAGCTTATCTCTCAGATAGAGGTAGGCAAAACAAATGCTGGGCAAGTTTTAAATATACTAGGAACACCATCAACAACTTCTACTATTGATGCAAAGACTTGGTACTATATTTATAGTAAAGCAGAAACTACTGCATTTTATCAACCAAGTATTTCTAAGAGAAGAATAATAACAGTTGGTTTTAATGATGATAGTAGGGTTACATATTTAAAGGAATATGGATTAGAGGATGGAAATATAATTGCCTTTAATACAAATGCTACACCAACAAGAGGAAGAGAGCTTACTATTCTTCAACAATTGTTTGGTAACTTAGGAAGATTAGGAGCGGGTAATTTGCCTGGAAATTAATGGTAAAAGAAATTAATTTTGAGATTCTTGATAGCGCTGCTAAGCAAATTGAAAAAATTGTTAAGAATGAAAAAACGAATACTTATCTAAGAATTGAAATTCTTGGAGGTGGCTGTGCAGGGTTTTCATATAAAATAGATTTGGATAATAACATTTATGATGAAGATATAGTTTTGTCTAAAGATAATATTAAAGTTCTAATTAACAAGGCTTTTATTCCTTACCTAGATGGCTCAACAATTGAGTTTGCTGATGAACTTATTGGAAAATCTTTTAAAATTAATAATCCCAATGCTACATCATCTTGTGGATGTGGAACTTCTTTTTCAGTCTAATGAAAATTGCCTCATGGAATGTAAATTCAGTTAGAACAAGGATTGATAATATCCTCGAATGGATTAAAAAAGAAACTCCAGATATTTTATGCCTTCAAGAAATTAAAGTTGTTACGGATAGCTTTCCAAGAGAACCTTTTGAAGATTTAGGCTATAATTTAATAATCAATGGTCAAAAAAGTTATAATGGAGTAGCCACATTATCAAAATTTTTAATTGAAGAAAGTATAACAGAAATACCAAATTTTAATGATGATCAAGCAAGATATATTGAAACTGTTCATTCAGTAAATTCAAAAGTAATTCGTATATCAAATATTTATTTACCTAATGGGAATCCCTTCCCTGGAGATAAATTTGATTACAAATTAAATTGGATGAAAGCTTTAAAAGTACATTTAAATTCACTTCATATTAAAGATGAGTCATTTATTTTACTTGGTGACTTTAATGTTATTCCTGAAAATATTGATGCTTATGATGCTGATAAATGGCTTAATGATGCCCTATTTACTATTGAAACAAGAAAAGAATTTAGAGAAATTATTTCATTAGGATTAAATGATATGTATCGAGCATATAATCCTTTAGCTAAAGATTTTACATTTTGGGATTATCAAAGAGGGGCATGGCAAAAGAATGAAGGAATTAGAATAGATCATATTTTGGCATCGCCTATCGCAGCTGATCAAATTACTAATATCATTATTGATAAAGAAGAGAGAGATAAGAATAAGCCTTCAGATCATGTTCCAATCATAGCAGAAATTACTATTTAATTAGATATCGGCATAGCAATGTGTTTCTTCATCTGCGCCAGGATGAGTTATTGCTCCATTTTGTGCTGATCCGACAGTTTGAGAATACTTCCACAATGTTCCACTATTATAATCAGTTTCTCTTGGTTTCCATTTTTTTCTTCTCTTTTCTAATTCCTTATCAGATAAATCAACATTAAGAATGCCTTTTTCACCATCGATAGTAATTTTGTCACCATCTTGAATCAAAGCAATCGGTCCTCCAATTGCTGCTTCAGGGCCAATATGACCAACACACAAACCTCTTGTTCCGCCACTAAATCTACCATCAGTAATTAAGGCAACTTTACCTCCAGCGCCCTGGCCAGAAAGCGCTGCGGTTGTAGACAACATTTCTCTCATACCTGGGCCTCCTTTTGGACCCTCATAGCGAATTACTATTACTTCTCCTGATTTGTAACCTTCGTTAGATACACATTCAAAAGCATCTTCCTCACAATCAAAACATCTAGCGTAACCTTCAAAAAAAGTGTTATCTAAACCTGCAACTTTTACTATAGCGCCATCAGGGGCAAGGTTTCCTTTTAAACCAACAACTCCACCAGTCGGACTTAAAGGTTTGTTATAAGGTCGAATAACTTTTTGCTTTTCATTAAACACTACACCATCAAGATTTTCTTCAAGAGTTTTTCCTGTAACAGTCATACAATCACCATGAAGAAAACCACCGTCAAATAGAGTTTTAATAATAATTGGAACACCACCAGCTTCATAGACATCTTTAGCAACATATTGTCCACCTGGTTTTAAGTCTGCAATGTATGGTGTTCTTTTAAAAATCTCAACTACATCGTCTAAAGAAAACTTGATACCACATTCATGAGCAATTGCTGGTAAATGCAGACCTGCATTAGTTGAGCCACCTGTAGCTGCAACTATAGTTGCAGCATTCTCAAGTGATTTCTTTGTAACTATGTCTCTTGGTCTGATATTTTTTTCAATTAAATTCATAATTTGTTTTCCAGAATCATAAGCATATTTGTCTCGATCCTCATAAGGAGCCGGAGCTCCGGAAGAATATGGGAGGGCCAAACCTATAATTTCTGAAACACATGCCATTGTATTAGCAGTAAATTGTCCTCC
>CACANC010000054.1 GCA_902533755.1 uncultured PS1 clade bacterium | reverse complement strand
AGATTGTTAAAAGAAGGAATAAAGGTAAACCAAAACAGAACAATATTTTTAATCCTAAAATTTGTTCAGGGCTATTTATGGCTCCAGGTGTACTATCAAAACCAATGAGATCCAAATATGTGAAAGCAAAAAATGGAGCAATAGCAATTGCCATCTTTGTTATAAATGACCATGCAGCAAAAAATTGTGCTGCCCTATCTTCGCCTGTTAGGTGAGTATCATAATCTATAACATCTGCCTTCATAGCATGGGGGATAAGATGAAATGTTGAACCTGCAAGACCAGCAATAAATGTGATTGGAAACATCCAGTAATAATCACCTTCACCCAAAAAGAAATAACATGGTTGTAAAAAAGTAAATACTAATAAACCAATTTTCCAGGCATTATGTTTGCCTATTGTTTTTGATAACCAAAGCCAGAAGGGAATCCCTAAAAGATTGGCAACATAATAAAATACAAAATATAAAATACCCTGCTCTTCTTCGCCTGTTACACCTCTAATGAAGAACATAACTGTCAAAGTTGAAAGCGTTACGCCCAAATAATTAAAAAAGTAAGCAAAAATTAATTGTCTAAAAGCCTTATTCTTCCACATAGCCACCAAGCCTTCTTTCAAAGACCCTTGCTTAACTTGATAATCCATTCTTTCAGGAACATTGAAAACTGACAAGCAAATCGTAATTGGAATAACGGTGAGCAAGCAAAATCCAATAATAATAATTGTTTCTTCAGCACCCCCAAATGCAAATAAGAATAAAGCAATGGCAGGTAAAAATTTTGAAATTGCATTACCAAATGTTCCAATAAACATTCTCCAGCCCACTATTGTTGATCGCTCATTATAATCAGATGATAATTCTGCTGCCCATGAATAGTATGGAATAAACAGCATACTCCAACCAAACCAAAGCACTAAAAACCAAAATAATAAATAATGCCCACCTGCTCCCAAATTAAAGGAAAGAAAATCCAAATTAAAAGGAACCCATTCCCATGAGCTTTCAGGAAAGAAAATTTTATATGTCGCCAACATTAAAAGTGGCATTGAGAAAAACATCCAAATACGTCTTCTTCCCCAGCGCGTATCCGTTCTATCACTTAAGAATCCTATCAAAGGGTCTGTGACGGCATCAAAAGATCTTGCTAGAAGCATTACCAAAGCAACTACAGCGAAATCAAGACCTAAATCAGAGACATAATAATTTGGAATAAAAGCTAATAAAGGTAGAGAGGCTATTGATAGAGGCATCTCACTTAAACCATAGAAAAACAGAGTTTTTTTAGGTAATTTTTTTTTAGTCATTATCAATCTTTAATACTTATGATGAATTACTTAATTTTGACCATAAAGATTTGTCACTTAACCAGTTGTCAACCCAGTCATGAAAATGCTGAACTCTCTCTTCATCTTTACTTAAAATTGCTTTATCAAAACCTCTTGAATGCATACCGGCCTGCATATCATTCAGATAATGAATATCTTGGTCTATCGTAACAGTCATTGAATTTCTACCCTCTATAACATCTTGCCTCGTAAAGACTTCATGCTCAACGCGTGAATCAGAATATGAATAATCATATGAACCTGGTAAAAGCTCGAGACCTTTGTCCTTATCACGAATCTTATCTTCTGGAATCATCAAGCTATATTTTGTGAATATACACTTATTTGGATCGGCGCCATGAGGTCTTGGGCCAAATATCCATAATCTCTCAGCATGAATGGTCATGAAGATATTAGGAAATATGTCATATTGAAAAACATCCGAAACTTGTTCATCAGATAGCTCTGAATAATCAAAGCCAAGTTTTTTTCCTATAATTCTTTTTTGTTTTTGAACTGCATTTCTAATCTCTGGAACTTTACCATTAAAATCCTCAGGGTTTAATTCTAATCCTATTAAGTATTGTTTCATATAATCTGGCGGTTCTTCAGGCATATCATATCTTGGATTCATAACAGGACTCTCGACCCAAGTATGTGAATGACCAAAAGGCCATAGATAATTTTGAGCATCACAGCAATCTACAAAGCTAGCATGTTGGGGGTGAATAAAATCAACATGATATTGTTCTAAAAAATTATCTCTAGCTGTTTTCCAATTCGTATCTAGAGTCACACTTTGATGTTTAACAAGCTCCATATTTTCAAAATGATATGGATTAAGCTGGTCCATTATTGTCCCAAGGAAGGTTTTAAGTGGGGCTGGATTATCACTCATATTAATAAATACTAGACCTGCCCAAACATCTACATTTACCTCTTTAAGTGAATTTTCTTTTTTACAAACGCCACCTTCAAATAATTCTTCATCAGGTACCTTTTTAAGCTCACCATCCAAACCATAAGTCCATCCATGATAAGGACAGGAAATTTGTTTTACCCAACCAGAATCTATAGTGAAGATTTTATTTCCTCTATGCTGACATGTATTATAAAAGGCCGAAATATTATTATCATCATTTAATGTTATAATTATTGACTCTCTTCCAATGTCATAAATAAAAAAATCGCCAGGTTCCTTTAAGTCAGTTAAAACGCCGGCAAATAACCAGCATTGGGTCCACAACCTTTCCCATTCTTTATTCATAAACTCATTAGATGTGTACCTATCACTACTCAAGGTTGCATTACATTGAGGATCTGCGCTAATCTCTTCAGAAAAATTTATAGGATCAAATTTTTGTGGCAATGTTTCCCCCTAAAAAAAACATCTCAATATTATCTAAAAAAGATAATAGTACAAATTGAAAAATAAAATTGTTTACATATATAATTTA
>CACANC010000053.1 GCA_902533755.1 uncultured PS1 clade bacterium | reverse complement strand
CGCCTATTAGAGATATAAATCATCAGAATAAATTATGGACTGCTATAAATAATGGTGTTGCAGATATAATAGGTTCAGATCACGCTCCGCATACTAAAGATGAAAAAGATAAAGAATATCCTATTTCTCCATCAGGCATGCCGGGTGTTCAAACTCTTGTTCCTGTTATGTTAAACCATGTAAATAATGGAAAATTATCCTTAAATCGATTTGTTCAATTAACAAGTGCAAACCCCGCAAGGTTATTTGGTATTAAAAATAAGGGTTTTATAGAAGTAGGTAATGATGCTGATTTTACTATAATTGACTTAAATAAAGAAAGGGTCATTGAGAATAATTGGATAGTAAGTAAGTGTGGTTGGACTCCTTATGATGGAATGAAAATAAAAGGGTGGCCAATTATGACAATAATAAGAGGCAATATTGTTATGAGAGAAGACGAACTATCTGACCCAATAGGTCAACCAATGCAATTTAATAGATAATTTAGGAGGAAAAATGTCTGAAAAATTTAGAGCTCTTATGATTGAGAAAGAGGATGATGTTCAAACTGTTAACATGGTTGAGATCGATGATAATGATCTAATGGAAGGTAATGTCCTAGTAAAAATTACTCATTCAACATTAAATTATAAAGATGGTTTAGCTATAACAGGAGCATCACCGGTTGTTCGATCATTTCCAATGATACCTGGAATTGATTTAAGTGGAATAGTTTTATCATCAGAAGATAAAAATTTTTCAGAAGGGGACAGGGTGGTTTTAAATGGTTATGGTTTGTCAGAAAGTCATTTTGGTGGATATTCGGAAAAGGCTAGAGTTAAATCTGAACATCTTTTAAAGTTACCTGAAAATATATCCAATAAACAAGCAATGGCTATAGGAACAGCAGGTTATACTGCAATGTTATGTGTTTTGGCTATTGAAGATCATGGTATAAAACCAGATGATGGAACAATTTTAGTATCTGGTGCATCAGGTGGAGTTGGATCTGTAGCAATTTCTCTTCTCTCAGATTTAAGTTACAATGTAGAGGCTTCAACAGGAAGATTAGAAGAAACCGCATATCTTAATAATCTTGGCGCGAAAACAGTTATTGATAGATCTGAATTATCTGAACCATCAAGACCTTTAGGAAAAGAGAGATGGTCTGGAGCGATTGACTCAGTTGGAAGTACTACATTGGCTAACATACTTGCTCAGATATCTTATGGTGGAGCTGTTTCTGCATGCGGACTTGCGCAAGGAATGGATCTTCCCTCTACAGTTATGCCATTCATATTAAGAGGTGTTTCTTTGCTTGGTATTGACTCAGTAATGGCCCCAATGCAAATAAGGGAGAGAGCTTGGAATCGTCTAAGTAAAGATATTAATTTTGAAAAACTAGAAGAAATGATTATCGAAACTTCACTAGATCAAATTGAGAAATTAGCACAAGATATATTGAAGGGGCAAGTTAGAGGAAGAGTTGTAGTTAATATCCAATAAATTTTATGATTTTATTTCCTTAAGTCGCTCAGATACCAAAAATGCTAAATCTAGTGACTGATTAGCATTCAGTCTTGGATCACAATGTGTGTGATATCTGCTAGATAGATCTTCTTCTAGAACTTCAAAAGAGCCACCACAACATTCTGTAACATTTTGACCTGTCATTTCAATATGAACACCACCAGCATATGTGCCTTCAGATTCATGAATATCAATGAACTTCTTAACTTCACTTAAAAGGGTATCTAAGTACCTTGTTTTATAACCATTTGAAGCTTTAATTGTATTTCCATGTACTGGATCACAACACCAAACAACGCTTTTTCCTTCGGATTCTATAGTTTTTATAAGCGAAGGAAGGTGGCCTTCTATTTTATCTACTCCGAATCTAGCAATAAGAGTAATTCTACCCTCTTCATTTGATGGATTTATTATATCTATTAATTTTATTAATTCATCTGCCTCAATAGACGGTCCACATTTGATTCCAATTGGATTATTAATTCCTCTTACGAATTCAATATGAGCACCATCGGGTTGGCGCGTTCTATCACCAATCCAGAGCATATGGGCGGATGTGTCATACCAATCCCCACTAGTGGAGTCCACCCTTGTTAATGCTTCTTCATATCCAAGCAATAATGATTCATGGCTTGTAAAGAACTCAACAGATCTTAATGCTTGTGAGGTATTAGAATTAATACCAACAGCATCCATAAAATCTAATGTTTCAGATATTCTACCTGCTAGAGCTTCGTACTGTTCACCTTGTTTGCTCTCTTTTACAAAATCCATATTCCATTGATGAACATGATCAAGATTAGCATAACCACCTTGAGCGAAAGCTCTTAAAAGATTTAGTGTTGAAGCTGACTGTCTATAAGCCATAATTTGTCTTTGAGGGTCTGGTTTTCTAAGTTCAGAATCAAACGAAATATCGTTAATTATATCACCTCTATAACTTGGTAATTCAATATCACCTTGCTTCTCCATAGGAGCTGACCTAGGCTTAGCGAATTGACCTGCAATTCTACCTACTTTAACTATCGGACAACCAGCACCAAAAGTTAATACTATGGCCATTTGAAGCATAACTCTGAAAGTATCACGAATATTGTCAGGATGATGTTCCGCAAAACTTTCTGCACAATCTCCACCTTGAAGTAAAAATGCCTCACCTCTAGATACTTTAGCTAGATGTTCTTTTAGTCTCCTAGCTTCACCTGCAAAAACAAGAGGTGGATAGGAAGATAGTCTTTTTTCTACTTTTTCAAGAGCCTTCTGATCATCATATTCAGGTACTTGAATTATCGGTTTATTTCTCCAACTATCTTTTGAC
>CACANC010000052.1 GCA_902533755.1 uncultured PS1 clade bacterium | reverse complement strand
GCTTGATCTATCTAATATACTTTCTAATTTATCTAGTGGTATTTGAGTCATATTTACTAATGTCTTTATTTATTTTGTTTTATTTTTTTTTCAACTTCATTAACAATTGAATCAATCAGTTCGTCATTATTACGTTTTGCAAGTTGTTTTCCATCTACATAAAGCATTCCACTATCATTTCCGCCCCCAGTAAAACCAACATCTGACATCGTGGCTTCACCTGGCCCGTTAACTACACAACCAATTATAGAAATTGTAAAAGGTTCAGAAATATTTGATAAGCGATCTTCCAGTTTTTTTACGGTTCCAATAACATCGAAGCCCTGCCTTGCGCATGAGGGACATGAAATTATATTAACTCCTCTATGTCTTAATCCAAGACTTTTTAAAATACTAAAACCAACTTTTATCTCTTCAACTGGGTCTGCGGATAGAGAAACCCTTAATGTATCACCAATTCCTTCTGCCAGAAGTTGGCCAATACCTATTGAAGACTTAATTGTACCATCCATTAATCCTCCAGCTTCGGTAATGCCTAAATGGAGAGGGGCATCAGTTACTTTTGATAACTCTTTGTACGACTCGACTGTAAGTAAAACATTTGAAGTTTTTACGGATATCTTAAAATTATTAAAATCTAAATCCCTTAAAATATTTTCATGAAATAATGCGCTTTCAACCATTGCTGATGGCGAAGGACCTTTATATTTTTCAAGTATATTTTTCTCTAAAGATCCACCATTAACTCCTATTCGGATTGAACAATCATTATCTTTGGCTGCTTTAACGACTTCTTTAACTCTATCAATGGAACCAATATTGCCTGGATTAATTCTTAAACATGATGCACCGGATTCTGCTGCCTCTATTGCCCTTTTATAATGAAAATGAATATCAGCAACTATAGGAACATTTGTTTGATCAACTATATCTTTAAGAGCTTTTGACGATTCTTCGTCAGGACATGAAATTCTAACAATATCAGCACCTGCATCCTCTAAGTCCAATACTTGTTTTACTGTTGATTTGATATCCCGAGTATCCGTATTTGTCATTGATTGAACACTAATAGGCGCATCACCTCCAACGGGCATATCTCCGACATATATTTTTCTTGTCTTATGCCTTTTAATATCTATCCCATAAGGATTATTCATTAGTTACCTTTCAAACAAAATCCGATAAATTTACCTATCTAATATAAAGGACTGATGCAGCATATTAACAGCTTTTTCAGCCTGCTCATTATTAATAAGAATTGATATTTTTATTTCTGAAGTAGAAATAACATCAATATTTATATCATTTTCAGACAATATACTAAACATCTTAGCTGCTACGCCTGCATTACTTCGCATACCAACACCAACAATAGAAATTTTAGCAATGTTACTATCAGTCAATAAACTTTCATATGGAACATCGTCTTTAATTTGTTCCATAATTTTTTCTGCGTTCAACAAATCATCTTTAGGTATTGTAAAAGTTATATCAGTTGTCCTAGAGCTCTCTGAAATATTCTGTACGATCATATCAACATTGATATTATTTTCTGAGAGAGATGAAAATATTTTAGCAGCAATACCAGGTTTATCTCTTACGCCTATTAAAGTTATTTTACAATCATTGAGGCTTGAGGTTACACCTGTAACAACACGTTGGTCATTAATAGAGTCCTCTTCTGTAACAATAGTACCAGCATCTTCTTTATTTTCGTTAGCAAAACTAGATAACACCCTTAAAGCAACATTATTTGTCATAGCAGTCTCAACTGATCTTGTTTGAAGAACTTTAGCTCCCAAAGATGCCATTTCTAACATTTCTTCATATGACACTCTATCAAGTCTTTTTGCTTCAGGTACTTTGTTGGGGTCAGTTGAATATACGCCATCGACATCAGTATATATGTCACAATAATCAGCATTTATCGCTGCAGCAATTGCAACAGCTGATGTATCAGAGCCTCCTCTTCCTAGAGTTGAAACTCGTCCCTCTGATGTAATGCCTTGAAAACCAGGAATGACACATACTTTTTTATCTTTGAGAATCTTATTTATAAGCTCTGATTTTATAGCTTCAATTCTTGCAGATTTATGATCATTAGATGTCAAAATAGGAATTTGCCATCCTAGACAAGAACTTGCACCTATCCCATTTTCATTCAGCGTTGCTGCAAGCAAGCCAACACTTACTTGCTCTCCAGAAGAAATAACGACATCGTATTCTTCAGGACTAAAATCATCAGAGATATCCTTTGTGAGATTGATTAAGCGGTCTGTTTCTCCAGCCATAGCAGATAAAACGACTACAACTTCATGCCCCTCATCATATACTGATTTAACAATATTTGAGACATTTTGTATTCTATCAATACTTCCAACAGATGTTCCACCAAATTTCATAACGATACGTGACATCATGATCTCCAAAATTATTTCAAAATTTATCCTTAATTAGTTATATAGATTACTCTATATAAGCTGGACAAGTAATAGATAATGTATAGGACTCATAGGAGCAAGCATAAGTGAAGAAGAAATTAAGATGAATACAACCATAGATCCTTTAGAAAAAGAAAAATTTTCAAAAATGGCAGAAGAGTGGTGGGACCCAACGGGAAAGTTTAAAGCCTTACATAAATTTAACCCTAAAAGGATTGAATTTATTAGGGATAAATTGGTTGAACACTTTTCAATTGAGTCCGATTTAGAAAATCCTTTTTTAAACCTTGATATTTTAGACATTGGTTGCGGAGGTGGTCTTTTATCTGAACCAATGTCAAGATTAGGAGCGAATGTTACAGGTATTGATATTGTAGATAAAAATATCAATGTAGCAAAAACGCATTCTGAAGAACAAAATTTAGAAATTGATTATAAAATTACAACTGCTGAAGAACTTGCATTGGGTAAAAAGAAATTTGATGTGATATTAAATATGGAAGTTATAGAGCATGTAGCAGATTTAAATTTATTTATTGAGTCTTGTGAAAAATTATTGAAAAAGAATGGG
>CACANC010000051.1 GCA_902533755.1 uncultured PS1 clade bacterium | reverse complement strand
GAGGAGAATAAAAAACTCTTTCCTAAAATAATTATTTTAGAACGGAATGATAATTTATGGGATAGTGATTTAATTAAAGCCCTTAATAATTTTAATTACAGCATCCATAAAAAAACTAAAATGAACTACATATTAATTAATGATTAATTTTATTTATTTAATAGAAATAAATTTTATAAATGTGATAAGATTTTGATCTCAGCTAGGAATAAAGGAGAAGAATTTGTCTAAATATAATTCAATTATTGTTGATTTACCTCAAGATCAGATATCAAGAATTACTCTTAATAGACCAAAGCAAAGAAATTCTCTTTCAGCGGAATTAAGAACAGAGTTATTTCAAGTTTTAGAAAGTAATGACCTAAATAAGGAGATTAGTGTAACCATAATAAGAGGTTCTGGTGAGAGTTTCTCAGCAGGTTATGATTTAAAAAGATCTGATGATGATGTTGATCCATATTATTCCGCGGGTGGCCTTGGGCACTGGCCAAGACATGTTGTTGATGGATGTTTTAAAATTTGGGATTTAGCAAAGCCAGTTATTGCACAAGTTCACGGATATTGTCTTGCTGGAGGCACAGAATTAGCTCAATCATGTGATTTAGTATATGTAGCTGATAACGCAAAGATAGGGTATCCAGTTGTTAGAAATATATCGCCTCCAGATAACCAATTTTTTCCTTGGATTGTTGGAATGAGAAAAGCTATGGAACTTATGTTAACAGGAAACTCTATGACAGGTCATGACGCAGTTGAATGTGGCTTTGCAAACCTTTCCTTTCCTGAAGAAAAACTTGAAGAAGAAGTTTTAAAAATTGCAGAAAATGTTGCTAAGGTACCCCAAGATGTTCAGCAAATTAATAAAAGAGCTGTTCATAGGCAAATGGAGATGATGGGCATTAGATCAGCTTTGAGAGCTGGTACAGAGTTACAGCAACTATCTATGCATACAAAATCTGCAAGAAATTTTTTTAAAATGGTTGCTGAGGAAGGCTTAACAAAAGCTCTGTCAGATAGAGATACAAAATATGGTGACTACAGAGAAACCAATGATAAAAAAAAGGACTAGAAAATAATACATGGATAATAAAGAAAAAGTCTTAACATTGGCATCTGCTGCTAGGAAAGTTGGTATAGATCCTGAAGAGCTTCGAGAGCTTATTAATGAAGGCAGACTTGACGCTGTTGAAACCGAAGGTGGAAATTTACTTATTGGTGAGGAATCTTTAAAAGGTATAATCAAAGAAATAGAAACAACTGAATTATCTCAACAAGATCATGAGCATGAAATTGTACTTCATGATGATATAAAAATTCTCTTAAGTCAGGCCGCAAATTTCATAGAAAGACAAGAAGAAGAACTAAAGATTTATAGAGAAAGAGAAGAAAAACATATTTCTTTACTTAAGGGTGCAGAAAAACAGATAAGTAAAACATTAGATCAAATAAGCATTCTTTATTCTCACAATATAAAATTAGGTAATGAAAACAGAAAAATCCTAAAAAAACTTATAGAAATACAATCTAAAAATACTGCTTAAGGAGAAATAAATGGTATGTGTATTAGCAACTTTAAAAGTTAAAGCGGATAAAACTCAAGATTTTGAGACTATATTCAAAAAACTTAGTGATGATGTTCGTTCTAAAGAAGAAGGGAATATTTTTTATCAGGTGGCAAAAGATAGAGAAAATGAAAATACTTACCTAGTATTAGAACATTATAAAGATCAAGAAAGTGTTGACGCACATGGAAAAAGTGATCACTTCAGGTCTGCAGGAAGAGAAATAGGAGAATGCTTAGATGGCCCACCTATAATAAAATATCTTGATGCTCTATTATAAATTAATTGAAATATATACTATCGTCAGCTAGTTCAGCTTCTGCTGCTTCTGCTGCAAGTCTATCGGCTTCTCTTCTAGCCTGTTTTGATTCTATAACCTTAACCCATCTTCTAGCATCGGCTTCCATATCTTCATAACCAGTAG
The DNA here is from genome assembly GCA_902533755.1 of uncultured PS1 clade bacterium. Lineage (GTDB taxonomy): Bacteria > Pseudomonadota > Alphaproteobacteria > MED-G09 > MED-G09 > AG-430-B22. The sequence goes on along the minus strand of CACANC010000051.1, from coordinate 1,032 downwards.
ACCTTTTGAAAGCAAATAGTGCAGAATTTTCATATTTAATGCCTTTTTTGTTTCTTGTAATACCAAGAAGAAGCCAAGCCCTTCCAGGATTTTCTAGATCACCTTTTTTAATAGCATATTTAATATATTCCTCAGCTTCTTTCCAATCTTCCTCTTGCATAAAAGTTTGACCTAATCTTAAAAATAGTTCTCCATCTTCAGACATTTCAGCGGCCTTCTTTAAAGGAGGAATGGCTTTTTTCCATTCTCTTGCTGATAACCAGGCATTAGCTAACTGTTCCCAATTTTTTTCTTCATCTTCAATTCTTCCGCTTTCTAATTCTTCTTCAAGAATTAGAGCGGCCTTATATGGTACTTCATAAAATAAGTATAATTGAGCAATCCTTAGTAATTCATCATGCTTTTCAAGCATGTCTTTTGAAAACATGATCTGTTGAATATGAAAAGAATCTTCTTCTCTTTGTAATTCGGCATAAAGCGCAGCTAATTGTCTGTAGTAATTCTTTTTGTCAGGAAACCTGTATACCATAGCTTCAAGAATTGGAACAGATTCCTCATACCTGTCGTCAAATAATAAGATTGATAAGTATATTTGATACCAATTTTCTCTAGGCTCCGCGGCAGAAAATACCGCTCTTTCAGCATGTGGTTCTGCTTTCCTATAATATTGTTTTTCTTCGGGAGAATCGCTTTCAGTTTCCGAAGCAAAATAAAGATAGATTTGTGCTAATAAAGCATGTGCAGATGGTCCAGGAGGAAAGCCCATTTCCTCAGCGTCTTTAAACCATCTTAATAATTGATCACGTCCTTCACCCCATCTATCTGTTGCGAGATAAAGTTGAGCAATTTGAAACTGCAAATCAAGTTGGTCTTGAGGTTGAAGAGCGTTTAAAGAGTAAACACGCTCAAGATAATCTAAAGATTTTTCATATTGTTCTTTTTCGGCAAATACATAAGCCTGGAGTCTAATAATTTGAGCTTGTTCAAAAGGTCTTAAATCATCTCTTCTTAGAAGATTGCTTAAAATATCAA
>CACANC010000050.1 GCA_902533755.1 uncultured PS1 clade bacterium | reverse complement strand
TATTATCAAATGATGCATATTCTCAAAAAAACATTGATCCTGCTAGACAATTAGATCCAGTAAGATCACTTTTTGCTCAATCAAATAATTCTGGAAAGGAAGCTCAAGGACAAATTGATGCTTTAGATGACTCAACAAATGTTATCGTTCAAGAGTTTAGACAGAACTATCAGCAATTAATTGATCTAACAGCATATAATGACCAGTTAGAAATTCTTATTGATAGGCAAGAGAGAAAAATGGTTCGAATCGAACAAGATGTTGCTCGTATAAGTAGTTTGACACGATCAGTTATGCCCTTGATGTTTAAAATGATAGATGCGTTAGATACTTTTGTTGAGCTCGATGTCCCATTTCTAATAGATGAAAGAAGACAGAGAGTTCAAGGTTTAAGAACTCTTATGAATAACCCTGATGCTTCACCAGCTGAAAAATATAGGAAAATTTCTGAAGCTTATGAAATAGAAAATGAGTATGGTCGTACAATTGAGGCTTACACAGGTAAAGTTAGCCCAGATGATGATAGAACAGTTAATTTCTTAAGAATCGGAAGAAATTCATACATTTACCAAACTCTAGATGCAGACGATGCAGCTGTTTGGAATAAAGCAGATGGAGAGTGGACTAGACTAGGTGGATCTTATCGTTTGCCAATCCAGGTTGGAATTAGAATTGCTAATGAACAAGCAGCGCCAGATTTAATGGTCGTTCCGCTTGAGATCACTTCGGAATAAATTAGGGGAAAAAAATGAAAAAATTTACAGAAAATAAAATTATTATATTAATTTCTTTTTTATCAATTGTTGCTTTCCCACTTAGTTCTTTTGCTCAAAAAGAAGAAAATGAAACTCCAGCTGAAGTTACATCTTTAGAGCAATTAATTCTTAAGGTTCAAGAAGAAGCCCTTTATGACACTGAAGAAAACCGTCAAAGAATTGCTAAATTTGTTGCTGAAAAAGACACACAACAAACAATTCTTGATAAAACTCTTGCCGACCTAAAAGTTGAAGAAGATAGAGCTGTTGTTTTAGAAAAAGAATTTGATGAAAATGATGTTAAATTAAGCGAATTAGAAGATCTTAAAGCAGAGAGACTTGGCGCTTTTGGAGAATTATTTGGTGTCGTTCGTGGCACTGCAAGTGAAATGGGCGCTCAAATTAAAGAATCTATTATTAGCGGTGAATTACCAGGTAGACATGAAACATTAACAAATTTGGCAAAATCACAGAAACTTCCATCTAATGAGGAACTTGAATTATTGTGGTTCCATCTTCTTGAGGAAATGAAAGCTCAAGGTGAAGTAAAACGTTTCACAGGTACGATTGTTGATACAGATGGTAGTTTTTCTGAAGAGGATGTTATTAGAGTCGGGCCTTGGACGGCATTTGATAGAAGAGGCAATTTTTTAGGTTATCTTCCTGATGATGAAAGATATAGAGTTCTAGGTAGACAACCCCAGGCAAGATTTCTTGACTTAGGAGATAATGTTGTTGATGGCGATACAGGGGATATTGTTAAAGGTGCTATTGACCCATCTAGAGGTGCAATTCTTGGATTATTAATTCAAACTCCAGGTCTATCAGAAAGAGTTAGTCAAGGTGGAGTGGTTGGTTATATTATTATTGGACTTTTAATTATCGGACTTCTTCTCTCAGCTGAGAGGATATTTAGATTAACTATTGTTTCTAGGTCTGTTAATGCTCAATCAAAAGATGTAGATAATCCAAATGATGATAACCCACTTGGTAGAGTTCTCTCAGCATATCATTCAAATCAAAGTGCTGATGTTGAAACATTGGAACTAAAACTTGATGATGCAATTTTAAAGGAGTTACCTGCATTAGAAAGAGGTATTAATTTCATTAAATTATTATCATCTGTAGCTCCATTATTAGGCTTACTCGGAACTGTTACTGGAATGATTGTTACATTCCAGGCAATTACATTATTCGGTACTGGTGATCCAAAATTAATGGCTGGTGGTATTTCTCAGGCATTGGTTACAACTGTCTTAGGATTAACTGCTGCTATTCCACTTGTTTTATTACACTCTGTTGCACAACAAAGAAGCAGATCTATTCAGCAAGTTTTAGAAGAGCAAAGCGCAGGTTTAATTGCTGCGAAAGCAGAATCTAGATAAAATTGAGGATACTTAAAGGTTATATAAATGGGTGACTTTTTAATTAAACTTGTTAGACCTGATTTAGCTTTCAGCTCATTACGTGATTTTATTGAGCTTGGTGGCGATGTTCTTTTAGCTATAATGCTTGCAACTTTTATTATGTGGGCTTTAATAATTGAAAGGTATTGGCATTTTGCAACCTCACAAAAAGGTCTATCAAAAAATGCAATAAATCATTGGAATGAAAGATCGGACCATAGTTCTTGGTATGCTAGAAGAATTAGAGAAAAGCTTATTAGTGAAGTAAAGCAATCTTCTGAAAGGGGTTTGCTTTACATTAAAACACTTGTTGCTGCTGCACCTTTATTTGGCTTACTTGGAACAGTAACTGGTATGGTAGAAGTTTTTGATGTTATGGCTATAACAGGTTCCTCAAATGCTCGCGCAATGGCGGCTGGAATATCAAAAGCAACTCTTCCCACTATGTCAGGTATGGTAGCGTCTTTATCTGGTTTATTTTTTATTGCACAGTTAGAGTCTAGATCAAAAAGAGAGATTTCCTATGTTGAAGATAATTTATCTTTATCTTAACATTTGAATATTAGGAGAAAAAAATGAGAAGAAGACAGAGATTAGATGAAGAAAGTGAAATCAATATAACACCTTTATTGGATATTGTTTTCATAATGCTTATTTTCTTCATTGTTACTGCTACATTTGTTAAGGAGTCTGGCATTGATGTTACTCGTCCTGACTCTGAAACCGCCCAACAGCAAAATAGAGTGGGTATATTAATAGCTATTAGTGACAAAAATGAAGTTTGGATTAATAGAAGGTTAGTTGATATGGATGCTGTACAGGCCAATGTTGAAAAACTCCATGCAGAAAATCCTCAAGGTGGAGCTGTTATTCAAGCTGACGAAAGATCAGAAGTTGGTTTGATGGTTGAAGTTATTGATGCAGTAAGATTAGCTGGAGTAGAGCAATATTCAATTGCTGCATCTGAGAAAAATTAATTGGTGATAACTTGTTAGAACTTATAAATAAAATAAAATTTTATATTAATAAAGCTCAAGACATCGAGATTGCAGGATATTCATTGAAAGAGTTAGACAGTAGAGTTACCGCTATTCCACTAGCTGCAATAGTAACTGTCTTTTTATTTTTGGTTATGCAGGCCTTAGTTACAAGCA
>CACANC010000049.1 GCA_902533755.1 uncultured PS1 clade bacterium | reverse complement strand
CAGTTTCTAAATCTTTTTTAATTTTTTCTGAATTTAGGTTTAGTTTTTTAGAAATTTTTATTAATTCTTCATTGTCTCCAATATCTTTACCTTCAGTAAAGTATGAATAAAATAATAGTTCCAGAGCTTCATTTTGTTTGTTGTCTTTTTCTGCCCATTTTAGGATTCTATGACTATTTAAAGTATTTGGTGTTCTAACTATTTTTTCATAATTAAAGTCTATACCAACTAACTTTCCTGCCTCTTTGATTTTATTTCCAACCTCTTTGGTGGTATTTTCTCCAAATTTTCTATTAATATATCTTTTTCTATCAACCCCATTTACAGGCATTGTAGGGTCAAGTTGAAAAGGTTTATATGAAATACTAAATTCAATATTATTTAATTTGTTAATAGCTTTTTCTAATTCTTTTTTACCTATGTAACACCATGGGCATATAGTATCTGAAATAACTTTTATATTTATCATAATATCTTAATTTATATAATAACTTGTAAATTTTAGAATCGAAAGGCATAACTGTCTAGGATAGAAATATGTCATATTTAATAGATACACATTGTCATTTAATATTTAAGGATTTTAGAGAAGATCTAGATTCTGTAATAAATAATGCTTTTAATTCTGGCGTAAAAGGAATGTTGGTTATTTCTACACAGGAAGAAGAGTTTAATCCTTTGCTTACTCTAACTCAAAAATATAGTAATATTTTTTGTTCTATTGGCATTCACCCGCATTCTGCTCATTTACATAGTAATATAAGTGAAGAAACAATTATTAAATATGCTGATAATGACAGAGTTATAGGAATAGGGGAGACTGGTCTCGATTTCTACTACGAGAATTCTGAAAAGGATATTCAAATTCAATTATTTAAAAGACATATTAATGCCTCAAGAGAAACACAGCTTCCGATTATTATTCATACAAGAGATGCAGATAATGCAACAATTGATATACTTAAGAAAGAAAACAAAAAAGGGCACTTTCCTGGGGTGATTCATTGCTTTACTGCAGGTCCAGAATTAGCAAAAGCAGCTCTAGAATTAGGTTTTTATATTTCTTTATCTGGAATAGTTACTTTTAAGAATGCTGGAGAATTAAGAGAAACTATAAAAAATATTCCTTTAGAAAGAATATTAGTTGAGACTGACTCACCATACTTATCGCCAGAACCAGTTAGAGGAGGTAGAAATGAACCCGCTAATGTTGTTCATACTGCAAATTATTTAGCTGAATTTTATGATATCGATCAACATTCTTTCTATGAAAAAACTACAGATAATTTTCTTAAATTATTTAGCAAAGCTAAAATTATCAATGAATAGTGTTATAAAAACAACAATTCTTGGTTGTGGGTCATCAGGGGGAGTTCCCAGAATTGATGGTGATTGGGGAGTTTGTGATCCAAATAATGCTAAAAACATTAGATCTAGGTGTTCAATACTTGTTGAAAAAATAACAAATGATAAAAAAACTGTTGTTTTAATAGATACATCACCAGATATGAGACAGCAGTTATTAAAAGCTGGGGTTACAAATATAGACGGAGTTTTGTATACACATGATCATGCTGACCAATCTGGCGGAATAGATGATTTAAGAGTATTTGCTTTAAGAAAAAGAGAAAGAGTAAATGTTTATCTAGACAAAGATACAGCAGATAGATTAATACCGAGGTTTAATTACTGCTTTAAAAGTGGAGAAAAACAAGGATATCCATCAATATTATCTGAAAATATAATTGATCCATATAAAGAATTAATAATTAGTGGTCCGGGTGGAGAAATATCATTTATTCCTTTTTTACAACATCATGGATCTATTTTTTCATTAGGATTCAAATACAATAACATAGCATATTCAAGTGATGTTGTAGATTTTCCTAGTAAATCATTAAATTACTTATTAAATTTAGACTATTGGATTGTTGATGCTCTTAGAGTTACACCACATCCAACACATGCTCATTTAGATAAAACATTACAATGGATAAAAGATTTTAATTGCAAAAATGCATTATTAACAAATATGCATATTGATTTAGATTATGAGCAATTATGTAACGAATTACCAAACAATATTAAACCTTCCTATGATGGGTATAGCTTTAGTATTGATATTTAATAAAGATTATACATAATATATATTATGCGCAAATGATACAACTTATAATAAAAAGATTAGCAATAGCTATACCTACTCTAATAATAATAATAGCTTTCGTTTTTGGCTTAATGAGAGTTGCCCCAGGCGGCCCTTTTACTACTGAAAGAGCTCTACCACCTGAAATTGAACAAAAAATTAATGAAGCTTATGATCTTGATAAACCATTAATTCAGCAATTTGGTATTTATTTATCTAAAATAGCAAAAGGAGATTTAGGCCCATCCTATAAATATAAGGATTTTACTGTTAATGAGTTAATTTTAAGTGGTTTTCCAATTAGTTTAACTCTCGGAGTTTCTGCTATTATTATATCGCTCTTTTTTGGTAGTTTATTAGGGATTATTGCCGCTATAAAAAGAAATACTGTATTTGATTATACAGTTATGGGTATTTCTCTTATCGGTATTTGTGTTCCTAGTTTTGTTTTAGCGCCTATTTTATCATTATTTTTTGGTCTTTATTTAGGTTTGTTACCTATATCTGGATGGAATGGAGGTAATATTTATAATCTTATTTTACCTGTTGTTTCATTGTCTTTACCTCAGATAGCTATTATTTCAAGGATGATGAGATCTAGTACAATTGAAACCTTAAATTCAAATTTTATACGGACAGCTAGGGCAAAAGGAATGCCTAAAAGAAGAATTATTACTAAACATGTTATAAGGTCCTCGATACTACCTATAATAGATTATTTAGCGCCTGCAACAGCAGGTTTGATGACTGGGTCTATTATAATCGAACAAATATTTGGACTTCCTGGAATAGGAAGATATTTCGTTGTTGGAGCTCTTCAAAGAGATTATACCCTTGTAAGCGGTGTTATGATTTTATATGCATCTTTACTTATGATTCTAATTCTTTTGTCAGATATATTAAGAGCAGTTCTTGATCCAAGAGTTAAAATTAAATGAATATAAAGAATTATAGTAAAGATGATTTGGATAATATTCTATCTATAAAAGGTAATTCTTTATACTCTGATGCTTTTAAGAGATTACTTAAAAACAAAGCATCATTAGCAAGTTTAATTATTTTGTTACTTATCACCCTCCTCTCTTTTTTACTAAATGCATCAATATTTCTATTAAACCATATAATGCTGCCTGTTTCTTTACTATTAAGAGATAAAATGGTTCTACAAAGAGTAGATTTACCACAGCCAGATTCACCTACTATACCTAATGTTGACCCCTGTTTAAGTTTAAAATTAATATTCTTTAAAACATGAAGATATTTGTTTTGACTAAATAAATTACGCTCAATTTCAAATCTACAATTTAAATCTTTTACTTCTAATAAATTATGACTCATTTATTTCATCCATTCAGGAACACATGAAAGAAGGTGTTTCGTATATTCATGTTTTGGTGAAATCAAAACTTCCTGGCAATTGCCTTTTTCAATTATTTTACCTTCATTCATTATTAAAATTGCATCTGAAACTTCATTAATAACTCCAATATCATGAGATATAAGCGCAATTGTTATGTCTT
>CACANC010000048.1 GCA_902533755.1 uncultured PS1 clade bacterium | reverse complement strand
TTATATGGTTTTGAACCTTGGAATTTAGACAACGCTAAACTTCGTGGTGATTGGGATAATACAAAAGATATTTTATTAAAAGGAAGAGAAAAAATTACTGAGGAGGTCATTTCTTCTGGTTTGCGAGGAAGAGGTGGTGCTGGATTTTCTACAGGAGTCAAATGGACTTTTATGCCAAAAGAACCAACTGGAAAGACGCATTATTTAGTTGTCAACGCTGATGAGTCTGAGCCAGGTACATGTAAAGATCGAGAAATATTAAGAAATGAACCTCATAAATTATTAGAAGGATGTGTTATCGCTTGTGCAGCTATGGGAGCCCAAGTTTGCTACATATATATTAGAGGTGAATTTATTAATGAAAGATATATTCTCGAGTCAGCATTAAAAGAAGCTTACGATGATGGTCTAGTAGGTAAAAATGCATGTGGTAGCGGTTTGGATATTGAAATTTTTATTCATCATGGTGCTGGAGCATATATTTGTGGTGAAGAAACAGCTTTATTAGAGAGTTTAGAAGGTAAAAAAGGTATGCCAAGATTAAAGCCACCTTTTCCGGCTGCAGCAGGTTTATATGGATGCCCAACTACCGTAAATAATGTTGAAAGTATTGCGGTTGTTCCGACGATACTTAGGAGAGGATCTAGCTGGTTTTCTGGAATTGGTAGAGAAAATAATACTGGCACTAAAATTTTTTGTATATCTGGTCATGTTAATACACCTTGCAATATTGAAGAAGAGATGGGTATTCCATTAAAAGATTTGATTGAAAAACATGCAGGAGGAGTAATAGGAGGATGGGATAATCTCCTAGCTGTAATTCCCGGTGGTTCATCAGTTCCAATGATACCAAAAGAGATTTGTGATGAAGTTCTTATGGATTTTGACTCTCTACAAGCTGTCAAATCTGGTTTGGGAACAGCTGCTGTTATAGTGATGGATAAATCAACAGATTTAATAAAAGCAATATCAAGAATATCTTATTTCTATAAACATGAAAGTTGCGGTCAATGCACTCCATGCCGAGAGGGAACTGGTTGGTTGTGGGAGATGATGGAAAAAATGGCAAGAGGTGAAGCAAAAAAAGAAGATATAGATACTCTTTTAAGTCTCACAAAAAGAATAGAAGGTCATACAATTTGTGCTCTAGGAGATGCTGCCGCATGGCCAATTCAGGGCCTAATAAGACACTTTAGGCATCATATTGAAGATAGAATTGATCAATATCAGAAAGAAAGTAATCAGAATTATGGTTAATATTAAAATTGATGACAAAGATTTTGAAGTTGAAGATGGATTAGCCATTATTCAAGCCTGTGAGATTGCTGGAGTTGAAGTTCCAAGGTTTTGCTATCATGAAAAATTATCTATTGCTGGTAATTGTAGAATGTGTCTTGTCGATGTCGAAGACTCAAGAGGGTTAAGTCCTAAGCCAGTAGCTTCATGTGCTATGCAAGTATCTGAAGGTTTAAAAATTTATACTAAATCTGAGAGGGTGAAAAACGCTCAAGAGGGCGCCTTAGAATTTCTATTAATGAATCATCCTTTAGATTGTCCAATTTGTGATCAAGGTGGCGAGTGTGATTTGCAAGATCAATCTATGGCTTTTGGATACGGTTCTAGTAGATTTGATGGTGATAAAAGAGCTGTTGAATCTAAAGATATGGGCCCGTTTATTAAAACAGAGATGACGAGATGTATACATTGTACAAGATGTGTTAGATTTTCTTCGGAAATATCTGGTAATGATGAGATAGGCTCTATTGGTAGGGGTCATGATATGGAAATTACAACATATCTTAATCAAGCTGTAGAGTCTGAGCTTTCTGGAAATGTTATTGATTTGTGTCCTGTAGGCGCTTTAACTTCTAAGCCTTATGCGTTCTCTGCTAGGCCATGGGAGTTAAATAAAACTGAAACTATAGATATCATGGATGCTATGGGGTCAAATATTAGAATTGACTCGAAGGGTTTAAGGGTTATGCGAGTCCTTCCAAGACTAAATGAAGATATAAATGAAGAATGGATAACTGATAAGACTAGATTTTTTTGGGATGGCTTAAATAATCAAAGAATTGATAAGCCTTATAAAAGAGTTGACGGTATTTTAAAACCAACATCCTGGAAAAGTGCATTAGAATTGGCTAAGGAAAAAATTTCTAATAGTAAATCAGAAAAAATTTCTGCACTCTCAGGAGATCTAGTAGATATTGAATCAATTTATGCTCTCAAAAAATTAATGAAAAACATAGGAAGTGATAATTTTGATTGTAGGCAAGATGGTTCAAGAATTTCTGGACCACCGGAGAGATGGCTTTTTAATTCAACTTTTAACGGTATTGAAGATTCTGATGGGTGTCTAATTATTGGTTCCGATATAAGGAAAGAGGCGCCTCTTTTAAATTCAAGATTACTTAGAAAATCGAGAGATGATGAATATAAAATTGGTGTAATTGGATTCAACAATGATCTAACTTTTGATTTTAATTTTTTAGGAGAAAATCCATCAATTGTAGAAGATATTTTAATTGAAAATAATAATTTTTGTAATGATTTATCATCAATGAAAAAACCTTTAATGATTTTAGGGCAGGGCGCATTAATAGGTAAGGATGCACAAAATTTCCAAAATATTTGTATTGAGCTTGCCTATAAATTCAATTTTATAAATAACGATTGGAATGGTTTTAATGTCCTTCATTCTGCAGCTTCGAGAGCTGGAGCAATGAGTATTGGTTTTTTTCCGTCAGGCAAAGGTATGATAACCGAGGAAATAATTTCGAATTATAATAATAATAAACTAGATCTTCTCTATCTTCTTGGTGCAGATGAATTAAATTTAGAGAAGAATGATGATTGTTTTGTAATTTATCAAGGTCATCATGGCGATATTGGTGCTCAGATTGCTGATCTTGTTTTTCCAGCAGCAGCTTTTTGTGAACAAAATGGACTATATATGAATACAGAGGGAAGGGTTCAAGAGTCAATTCGTTCAACCTTTCCTTTAGGAGAAGCAAAAGAAAATTGGGAAATAATTTATCTATTAGCAAAAGAAATGAGCATTGACATTGGTTTTTCAAATCTTAACGAATTAAGAAATCAGTTAATTGAAGAATTCCCAATTATTAATCCTTACAGAGAATTTAAACCATTGCCTTCCCCAAAAAAAGATGAATTTAATAAGCTTAATGGACATCAATTTAAAAGGATAATTGACAGTTATTGGCAAACAAATTCAATTGCCAGAGCATCTTCAAATTTGTCTAAAAGAAATAATTATATAAAAGAAGATAATAATAGGTAATACATATGGAATATATACTTTCAATTTTATTTATATTTCTTCAATCTTTTTTGGTAATCTTTGCTGTTTTAATGATGGCTTATCTTGGAATTTATGGTGAAAGAAAGCTATGGGCGGCTGTACAATTACGAAGAGGACCTAACATTGTTGGACCATTTGGCTTACTTCAGCCTGTAGCTGATTTTCTTAAATTACTTTTAAAAGAGCCAATAATTCCTGATAAAGCTAATAAAATAATATTTATAATGGCTCCTCTTGTCACTTGCTTTGTTTCTTTGTCAGCTTGGGCAGTTGTTCCGTTTGCAGAAAATTGGGTGGTAGCAGATATAAATGTTGGAATTTTATATATTTTTGCAATTTCATCTCTTGGAGTTTATGGAATCATTCTTGGTGGCTGGGCTTCAAATTCTAAATATCCTTTTATGGGAGCTATGAGATCTGCAGCTCAAATGGT
>CACANC010000047.1 GCA_902533755.1 uncultured PS1 clade bacterium | reverse complement strand
GATACCATTAGCATCAATGTCAAAGGCAACATCAATTTGTGGAATACCTCTGGGCGCAGGTGCAATTCCTTCGAGATTAAATGACCCTAAAAGCTTATTATCAGAAGCCATTTCTCTTTCGCCCTGGAAAACCCTTATTGTTACTGCAGATTGATTATCTTCAGCTGTAGAAAAAACCTGAGATTTTTTTGTTGGAATTGTTGTGTTTTTTTCAATCAATCGTGTAAACACTCCACCAAGAGTTTCTATTCCTAAAGATAAAGGCGTAACATCAAGCAATAATACATCTTTAACATCACCTTGAAGAACACCAGCCTGAATAGCTGCACCCATTGCAACAACTTCATCAGGATTAACAGACATGTTTGGTTCTTTTTCGAAAAACTCTTGAACCGTTTCTCTGATCTTTGGCATCCTTGTCTGACCGCCAACTAAAACAACCTCATCAATTTCAGAAGCATTAATACCTGCATCCTTAAGAGCTTCTTTACATGGTGCGATTGTTCTTTGAACTAAATCCTCTACCAAGCTTTCCAATTTAGATCTTGTAAGTTTTAATGTTAAATGTTTTGGCCCACTTTGGTCTGCAGTTATAAATGGTAAGTTGACCTCAGTTTGTGAGGCAGAAGAGAGTTCAATTTTTGCTTTTTCAGCTGCCTCTTTTAATCTTTGTAAGGCTAGCTTATCCTCTCTGAGATCAACACCATTATCCTTTTTGAATTCATCTGCTAGGAAATTAACAAGGGTAAGATCGAAATCTTCACCACCTAGGAAAGTATCTCCATTGGTTGATTTAACTTCAAAAACACCATCACCAATCTCAAGTATAGAAATGTCAAATGTACCTCCGCCTAAATCATATACCGCAATCATCTTGCCTTCTTTTTTTTCTAGGCCATAAGACAGAGCAGCAGCAGTAGGCTCATTAATAATTCTTAAGACTTCTAGACCAGCAATTTTACCTGCATCTTTTGTTGCTTGTCTTTGTGCATCATTAAAATAAGCAGGAACCGTAATAACTGCTTGTTCAACTTTTTCACCTAAATAATCTTCGGCAGTTTCTTTCATCTTTTGGAGGATAAATGCTGAAATTTGTGATGGTGAGTAGCTTTCACCCGAAGCTTCAACATATGCATCACCATTTTTACCTTTGACTATTGAATATGGCACCATATCAATATCTTTTTTAGTTGCAGGATCATTGAATGGCCTTCCAATAAGTCTTTTAATAGCAAAAAGAGTGTTTTCTGGATTGGTTACAGCCTGTCTTTTAGCTGGCTGACCAATAAGCCTTGAATTTTCTTCATCAAATGAAACCATTGAAGGTGTTGTTCTTGCGCCTTCTGAATTCTCTAATACCTTAGGTTGTGTCCCATCCATAATTGATACACAACTATTGGTGGTTCCTAAATCTATTCCTATTACTCTTCCCATTATATTGCCTCCATAAGCACAAGAAATAATTTTCGTATTTTTCTATATGGTAACTAAAATAATTAATACAAGGATCTAATTTGTTTTTTCTTCATCTTTTTTTGAGGAAACTCCAACTTTTGCTGCCCTTAATAGTCTGTTTTCAAGAACATAACCATGCTCAATAACTTGAATAATTATGCCTGGTTCATGATCCTCAGACGGTATTTCAAACATTGCTTCATGAAAATTTGGGTCAAATTTCTCCCCTTCAGGGTTAATGGTTTTAACTCCTGTTTTTTCTAATAATGATTAAAATCTCTCAAAATTGCGTTAGTTCCATCCACGAAGGATTTGGTATCTGTTCCCTCGCCCTCAACAAAAGAAGTCATAGCTCTTTGTAAGTTATCAATTATTGGGAGCATTTCTTTTATAAATATCGATGCGCCTATTTTATATGCTTCAGATCTTTCTTTATCTGATCTCTTTCGCATATTATCCATTTCAGCAACTGTTCTTAAAAGCTTATCTTCTAGCTCTTTAATCTTTTCTTCTGGACTAATTTCTAATTTTTCTTCTTCAGATGTAATGTTTTCAGAATTTTCTTCATTGTTCCCTTCACCATTAATATCATTTTTATCTTCATCAATATCTTCAGTCATCTTAAACCCCAATTAATTCATACAACTATGAATATTTTCATTATAGTTATTAATATAGTTATGTATTATACAAAGTTTAAATTTCAACCCTTAACTTTAATAAAGATAAAAAATGAGACCATCTGAAAGAAAAAATAACGAAATGCGAACTATCTCTTTTGAAACAGGAGTATCAAAACATGCTGAAGGATCATGTTTAGTTAAATTTGGTGATACACATGTTTTGTGTACTGCCTCGGTTGAAAATAGGGTTCCACCATGGTTAAGAAATTCAGGATCTGGTTGGGTAACTGCTGAATATGGTATGCTTCCAAGATCAACCGGCGATAGAATGCGAAGAGAGGCATCTGTGGGTAAACAATCTGGAAGAACTCAAGAGATTCAAAGGCTAATAGGAAGGTCTTTAAGATCAGTTATTGACCTAGATCAACTTGGGGAAAACCAAATAAGCATTGACTGCGATGTCATTCAAGCTGATGGAGGAACAAGAACGGCTTCAATTTCTGGAGCATTTATAGCCTTAAAACATTCAGTAAATTTCTTAATGGAATCAAACGAAATTAAAAAAGACCCAATAAGAGAATACCTTGGTGCGGTTTCATGTGGTATTTACAGAGGTAAACCAATCCTAGATTTAGATTATAAAGAAGACTCGGAAGCTGAAGCAGATGCAAACTTTGTTATTACAGAAAAAAATAAAATAATTGAAATTCAAGCTACCGCAGAACAATACCCATTTTCTGAGAAAAAGTTTTCCGAATTAATGGACTTAGCAAAAAACGGGATAGAAGAGATTATAAAAAAACAAAAAAGTGTCTTAGAGAATTAGCAATAATGGTATCAAAAATTTTAGATGGCGAAATTGTTATAGCCAGCCATAACAAAGGCAAGATAACCGAATTTTCAGATTTATTTAAGGAGTATAATTTAAATTTATCTTCTTCTTCAGATTATAATATTGAAGAGCCGGAAGAAAATGGATCTTCTTTTGCTGAAAATGCTCTAATTAAAGCCAAAGGAACCATGCTTGGCTCTAAGAAAATTGCAATATCTGATGATTCTGGTTTATGTGTGGATTGCCTTAATGGTGAACCAGGAATTTATTCTGCAAGATGGGCTGGTCGAAATAAAGATTTCTCGGTCGCAATGGAAAAGATTAATAAAAAATTACTTGAAATGGATTCTGAAAACACAAATGCACATTTTTTTTGTGCATTAGCAGTTGTATGGCCTAATGGAAAATATAAAGTCTATGAAGGTGCTGTGCATGGAAGTTTGAGTTTTCCTCCTAAAGGGAATCTTGGTTTTGGTTATGATCCGATTTTTATACCAACAGGATTTGATATTAGTTTTGGTGAAATGGAACCCTCAAAGAAACATTCTATTTCTCATAGAGCAATAGCATTTGATAAGCTTAAAAAAGAGCTTCTAGATGGATGATAAAAATAAAGAACTTAAACCAGGCCTTTATATTGTTTCTTTGCCTATAGGGAACTCAAAAGACATAACTTTACGTGCGATTGAATACTTACAAAGTGTTGATGAAATCTATTGTGAGGATACAAGAGTTACAAACAAAATTTTAACAATACATAAAATAAAAAAAAGCTTAAAAAACTATCACGACCATAATGGTGAAAAAGTTAGGCCACAAATTATAAAAAAAATTAAAGAGGGGAAATCTATTGCCCTTGTATCCGATGCAGGAACACCTCTAATTTCTGATCCTGGGTATAAATTAGTTTCTGAGTTGAAGGCAAAGGACCTTTATGTCACTGCCGCCCCTGGTGTTTCCTCTCCAATCACTGCATTAACGCTTTCTGGTTTGCCAACCAATAATTTTTATTTTTTGGGTTTTCTTCCTACCAAAGATCAATCAAGAAAAAATTTAATTGAAAGTATAAAAAATTTGAAAACAACAATTATTATTTTTGAATCTGCAA
>CACANC010000046.1 GCA_902533755.1 uncultured PS1 clade bacterium | reverse complement strand
TTAAACCAACTTCAGCAAAACAATCATTTAATATTTTTTTCCATTTACTGTTATGCTCTACAGAAAAATTAATGTGATCATCGTCTTCTAGAGCACTTATCGCAGCCATTTGTGCGGCTGTATTTACTGAGAATGGAACTTTTAGAATATCTAGTTTTTCAGCAATTTTTTTTGGGCAATATGCCCAACCAACTCTTAAACCAGCTAGCCCAAAAGCCTTTGAAAAAGTTTTTGTAATTACAATATTTTCACTATCTTTTGCTAATTCAAAACCTATTGAATAGTCTTTCTCTTCTACATATTCTGAGTATGCAGCATCTATTACAAACAATACATCATCAGGAACAGATCTACTTAATCTCTCAATTTCATCAAATTTTATATAGCTTCCAGTAGGATTATTTGGATTCGCAATATAAATAATCTTTGTCTCATCGGTTAATGATGAAATAAAATTATCGATATTTGGCTGAAAGTTCTCTTCTTTCGCACGAACGACTGTTGCACCAGAGCTTTGAATGGCAAGTGGGTAAACTGCAAATGCATTTTCTGAAACCAGACCTTGATCTCCTTCATCCAAATAAACTCTTGCAAGCAAATGAAGTATTTCATCTGAACCACAACCGCACACTATTCTATCGCTATCTATTGAATATTTATTTGATATAGCCGATTTGAGCGCTGCATTTGATGAGTCTGGATATAACCCTAAATCATTTGAAATTTTCTCATACTCTGTAATTGCATTAGAACTTGGTCCAAAGGGATTCTCATTTGAAGATAATTTGTAAATTTTATCAACACCTTCAATTTTACTTAGGCCGCCTTTATAAGCTTTAATAGCATTTAAATATTTTTTTGGTTCTGGTTTTTTCATAACTTTACTGTCCAGTCTTTATATATCCAAAACTTCCTAAGATAGAAACACCTTTAATTTCAATATCTTCATAATATTCATCAACTGATATCATAAACTTGTCTTGAAGATTAGATATAATTGTAAAATTATATTTCTGTGATATCCAATTTTTGCTTTCTTCATTGCACACAAGAATACTTTTATTGTTTCTAGCCCTTTCGGGTTTAACTTGGCCTAATAAAAATCCAAGACAATCATTTTCAAATACAGGTAAGCAACCAAATATACTAATATTATTTGGTAAAGAATTTAACCACCAATCATCATCTATTGGAAGAACTGCGATGAGATTTTTACTTTCTGAAATTTCTTTTATAGCTTTAGGGCTTTCATGATCGAAAGTTTGTTTTGCTTTTGATCCATAATAATTTCTTACCTCTTTGCTTAATTCACTAACTTGTTTATCAGCTACAATAATTTCAAAAGAAGATTGAACAGAATTTGTTATTGTACTTATGATTTCTCTCCACATATACAAAATTGATTTACCATCAAGATGAATATTAGCTTTACTGTATAAATTCTCTAATAAATCAATTTCTCTTCCAGGCTTAAGAATATCAACTCCTTCTGTTGCCTTTATTGAGGAAATTGTTTTTACAATTTCTGCTCTTTGCATTATCGAAGTTAATATCTTATCATCTATTAAATCTATTTTTTCTCTCAGTTTATTTAATTCTTCTTTCAAAAAAACCTCCTCTGAAGAATAACTAACATAATAATGGTAATTATTTCTATTCATAATTTGTTTGCTTTTATTTTATTCATAATATAAATATCAAGGTGCATTAAGAAAGGGGTTATCCCTGCCAACCTGCATACCGTGCGAAGGTGGTAATATATGCGGCCAAAAGGCAAAAATTAGGTCTCATTTATTTTCTTAATTTTAACAGAGCTGGCCACTTAAGGCTGGGTATTTGATGTTCAGATTGTGCACCCTAGATTTACTTAAAGCACTAAAGAGAGGAAAAAATGAAAAATTTAAATTTTATTAAAATCTTTTTTATATTTTGTTTATTAACTTTTATTGGATCGACAAATAATCCAGTATTTTCACAAGAAAGCACTTCTTTTAAAAGCGCAGGTAAATGGCTTGTTGGGCTCAAGGTGCTCAATCTAGATCCAGATGTTGATTCCAATGTTTCAATTGGTGGAGAGGCAAAGGTAGATGATGATACTGTTCCTGAACTAGATATCAGATATTTTATCACTGACAATATTGCTATAGAGGCTATTTTTGGAACAACAGAGCATAATGTTTCTGTTGCTGGTTCTGCATTAGGTAATGTTAATTTAGGTACTGTAAAAGTTCTACCGCCCACTTTTACTTTGCAATACCATTTTAATAGCGAAAGTAATTTTCTTCCATATATTGGTGCTGGAGTAAATTACACCTTTTTCTATGATGATAATCCTGGTGATGCTGTCGGCATTAGTTATAAAGATGAAGTTGGCTTTGCATTGAATATTGGTTTTGATTATGTATTAAGTGAAAATAATTACTTTAATATTGATATAAAAAAATATGACCTATCGACAGATGTGGTTGTAGATGCGGGTGCTGCTGGAATTGCAACAGCGGATGTCGACCTTGATCCATTAGCAATTAGTATAGGTTATGGATGGAGATTCTAGTAAATGTAATTCCTTAAATTACAAGAATCTATTATTTTATTCGGGATTATTATGAATGAAGAACATAAAAAAAATGATTGTTTATTTTATAATGATCCCGAATCATTATTGCTAGAAAGTGGTCAAATAATTAATGGCCACGATATAGCATATAAAACCTACGGGACATTAAATTCAAAAAAAGACAACGCAATACTAATTTGTCATGCACTATCAGGCGACCAATATGTTGCTAGTCCACACCCAATCACGAAGAAAGAGGGTTGGTGGGAAAGAATGGTTGGTAAAGATAAACCAATAGATACTAGCCGATTTTTTGTTATATGCATAAATGTCTTGGGGGGGTGTATGGGATCAACAGGACCAGCATCCATTAATCCTGAAACCAATAAAGTATTTGCAGTAAATTTTCCGATAATAACGATAGCTGATATGGTTAAAGCACAAGTTAGGTTAATAGATAACCTTGAAATAGAAAAATTAATTTCCGTAATTGGTGGCTCTATGGGTGGTATGCAAGCTCTTGAATGGGCTGCCTCCTACCCTGAAAGATTGAAATCAGCTATTCCAATAGCTACTTCCTCTAGACATACTGCACAAAATATTGCCTTTCATGAATTAGGTCGTCAGGCAATAATGGCCGATGTAAATTGGAATTCCGGAAATTATAAAGACAAAAATACTAATCCTTCAAAAGGCCTTTCAATTGCGAGGATGACAGCTCATGTTACTTATTTATCTGAAGCTTCACTAACAAAGAAATTTGGTAGAAAATTACAGGATAAAACAGATCTTGGTTTTGGTTTTGACGCTGATTTTCAAATTGAGAGTTACTTAAGACATCAAGGTCATACATTTGTTGATCGATTTGATGCCAACTCCTATTTATACATAACAAGGGCAATGGATTACTTTGACTTAGAAAAAACCCATAAAAAGTCTCTTACAGAAATATATGCTAATACTAATTTAAAATTCCTAATTGTATCATTTACTGGAGATTGGCTTTATCCAACATCTGAAAACTTAATGATAGTTAGGGCTCTCAGCGCAGGTGGGGTTGATGTAAGTTTTGTTGAAATTGACTCCGATAAAGGTCATGATGCATTTTTATTAGATGAGCCAGAATTTGATGTTTGTCTGGATGGATTTCTTAAATCATTATGATTAAAAAGCTAAAATTATGATTACATTAAGAAAAGACTTAGACCTTATAGCTAATCTTGTTGAAGATAACTCTAAAGTTATCGATATAGGTTGTGGTAATGGTGAATTACTTAATTTTTTGAGTAAAAATAAGAACTCAAAAATTCAAGGGCTAGAAATTAATCAAAAAAAAGTAAACAAATGTGTTTCAAAAGGTTTATCAGTTATTCAAGGAGATGCCGATAAAGATCTTGGCTTATATCCTGAAAAATCTTTTGATTATGTTATTCTTAGTCAAACTATCCAAGCAACACTTGAGCCTGAAAAAATTCTTACTGAACTAACAAGAATAGGTAAAAGAGTTATTGTTTCAATTCCCAATTTTGGATTCTGGAAAGTAAGACTCGATCTTTTAGTAAAAGGTAAAATGCCAATAACTTCAAAACTAAATTCAACTTGGTTTAAAACGGAAAATATTCACTTATGCACAATATCTGATTTTACAGATTTATGTGATCAATTGAATCTAAAAATTAAACAAACTGTTACTATTGCATCTAACAAACAAAAAAGTTTTTCCGGAAAACCAAATAAATCAGCAAATATATTTGCTGAGGAAGCTATTTTTCTTATTCAAAATTAGATTTTTTGATTTTTTCTATTGGATAAATTTGTGAAATTATTATTCCAATGAAAATTAAAGAAGAACCTGTTAAAATTCTAACGTTAAAGAATTCTGATAAAATTAGCCATCCAAAAAAAGCTGCAAATATAGCTTCAGTACTCATTATTATTGCTGCTTCATTTGGAGGAGAATAC
>CACANC010000045.1 GCA_902533755.1 uncultured PS1 clade bacterium | reverse complement strand
TTCCATAAATACTTAATTACTCCTGATGGTACACTTGCTAATTCTTTTCTATCATTGACTAAACCTCAATCAAATAAAGTTAAAAAAGCGATAGAAAATGTTTTACCAAAAAACAGTTAAATTTTTATTAATATTTTCTTTTTGTAACCTTCTGATTTTTTCAAGCAACCTTAATGCTGAAATCTCTGTAGAAAACGAATGGGCTCGTGTAACTCCAAGTGGAACTGGATCTGTTTATATGAAGATTAAGAATAATGGTAATAGTGAAGATAAACTATTATCAGCCTCTTCAGATAAAGCTGGTATGGTTATGATACATAGGTCAATAAGAGAAGGGAATATTTCTAAAATGATTCACATTCATGATGGTATTGCTATTCCTGGCAATAGTGAAGTTAGTCTTAAACCAGGTGATTATCATTTAATGTTAATGGATTTAGACAAGAATTTATCGCTTGGTGATAAAATTTCGATTGTTCTTAATTTTGAAAAAAATGACTCCTTAGAAATTATTCCTGTTGCTAAATTGAGACCTCCAAAAATGCACGCACACAAATAAAAAGGCTACACACCATATTGATGCATAGCCTTAAAATCATGATTAAATTTTGGTTTAAGCGGCAGTAAAGCCCAGAATAGCTTTAATTTCTAAAAACTCTTCGAAACCAAAGTCACCCCATTCTCTACCATTACCGGATTGCTTAAAACCTCCAAATGGCGCAGAAAAATCAGGTCCAGATCCGTTTACATGAACATTACCGGATCTAATTCTTTTAGCTACACCTTGTGCTCTTTCTTGACTACCTGAGACATAACCAGAAAGTCCATATACAGTATCATTGGCAATTGCTATGGCCTCTTCATCATCTTTATATGGAAGGATTGATAAAACAGGTCCAAATATTTCTTCTTGAGCTATTGTCATGTCATTTTTAACATCAGCAAAAACCGTAGGTTTAACGAAATAGCCCGCATTAAGGCCTTCAGGTTTACCTGGCCCTCCAGAAACTAATGTGGCGCCTTCCTCAATACCTTTTTCAATTAAGGATTGAATTTTATCATATTGTAATTCACTCACTACAGGTCCTATTCCTCCAGCTGCAACTTCGGCTGGATTACCAACAATAGTATTTTCAGCAGTTTCTTTGGCAATTGCTATAGCTTCATCTTGTCTATCGGCAGGAACCAACATTCTTGTTGGAGCATTACATGATTGACCAGAATTCATAAAGCAGCTAGTGACACCACCTGCAATAGCAGAACCAAAATCTGCATCATCAAGAATAATATTAGCTGATTTACCACCTAATTCCTGTGCAACTCGTTTAACAGTATCAGCAGATGCTTTTGCAACAGCGATGCCTGCTCTAGTTGAACCTGTAAAGCTCATCATATCAATATCTTTATGAGAAGACATTGCCTCGCCAACAGTTGGTCCATCACCATTAACTAAATTAAAGACTCCTGCTGGAACGCCTGCCTCATCTAATATTTCTGCAAATAATATTGCGTTCAATGGTGCAATTTCAGATGGTTTTAAAACCATTGTACAACCAGCAGCTAAAGCTGGCGCAACCTTACAAGTAATTTGATTAATAGGCCAATTCCAAGGAGTAATAAAACCGCAAACACCTACAGCCTCTTTTCTGATTCTTGTATTACCTCTATCTTCTTCGAATTCATAATTTTTAAGTATTTCAAGAAATGTACCTAAATGACCTGCGCCAGTTGCTGCCTGAGCAGCTTTGGATAGCCAAAGAGGAGCTCCCATCTCAGAAGAAATAGTTTCAGCAATTTCATCATAGCGTGATTGGTAAACTTCTAGAATTTTACCTATTAGCTCTATTCTTTCTTCTTTGCTTGTTTGAGAGAAACTATCAAATGCATTTTTAGCTGCTGAAACAGCATTATTTAAATCCTCCTCATTACCAAGGGCAATTTTACCAATTGACTCCTCTGTAGCTGGATTAATAACATCAAAATGCTGAGGATTTACAGGATCTACCCATTCCCCATTAATATAAAATTTTAGACATTCTTTCATTTTGTCCTCCTGAAAAAAACTTGAATATATTACAGCATAATTAGAATTTACGAACAATCTCTTTTACAAATATTTAATAATTATTTATAGTTTGTGAAAATAATATTTGAGGAAAAAAAATGGCTAAACCCTATCCAAAAGAAGATCATTTGATTGGCAATTTTGCTCCAATAAGAATGGAGAGCAGTATAGATGATGTTATAGTAGAAGGTGAAATTCCAAAAGAAATTAACGGAACATATTATAGAAATGGTCCAGATCCAAAATTTCCTCCAAGAGGTGATAGCTCACATTGGTTTGGTGGAGACGGAATGATTCACGCCTTCCATATAAATGATGGAAAGGTATCCTATCTGAATAGATGGATGAAGACTGTAAAGTGGAAAAAAGAACATGAAGAACAAAAAGCCCTTTGGTCTAGCGGTATGGATGTAATGAACAATGATCCTTCAGTATCTAATATTGAAACAGATGGATTAGCAAATACAGCTATCGTTTCACATGCTGGTAAAATTTTTGCTTTAGAGGAAGCTCATGCTCCATTTGAATTTGATGAAATGACATTGGAATCAAAAGGTTCTCATACTTTCGATAATAAACTTCAAGGACCTGTGACTGCTCATCCTAAAGTTGACCCTGTAACTGGAGAATTATTGTTTTTTGGTTATATGGCAGATGGTTTTTTCACAGATACCATTAGATATACTGCTGTTTCTAAAGAAGGAAAAATTACAAAATCTGAATTAATTAAAGCTCCATTTCCTTCAATGGTTCATGATTTTTTTGCTACACAAAAATATATTATCTTTCCTGTATTTCCATTAACTGGTGATTTTGAAAGAGCATTAAATGGTAAACCACCTTTTGCTTGGGAACCTGAAAAAGGAACTCATGTATGTATTTTACCTAGAGATGGTTCAGCTGAAGATGCTAAATGGATAGAATGTGATCCATCATTTGTTTTTCATTATATGAATGCATATGATGAAAATGGTTCAATTAATTGTGATTTAATGGAATTTGGTGTTCCCCCTCTATTTCCATATGCTGATGGCAGCATGCCTGAACAAAAAGAGGCTGAAGCAAGACATGTAAGATGGCAAATAGATCTTAATAAAGGAAAAATTGAAAAGACAATAATGGATGATCTTACAGGTGAATTTCCAAGAATAGATGATAGATTTGCATTACAAAAACACTCTCATGGTTATTACGCTGGAAATATTGGCAAGCATCCTAAAGGTATGTCCTTGAATACAATTGTTCACTACAATTTCTTAACTGAAGAAAGAGAACATTACACAACAAAAGATGGTGGAGCAGTTGGTGAACCGGTTTTTATACCTAACTCTAATAGTGGTAATGATGGTGAAGGTTGGCTAGTTGCAACCGAATATAATGCTAACGAGAATAGATCAAACCTTATTATTCTGGATGCTATGAATGTTGCTGATGGTCCAGTTGCGGTCGCACAATTACCTCATAGAGTTCCTTATGGTTTTCATGGGTGGTTTGAAAATAGAGCATAGTAAAAATGCTTAATAAATTCTTATCCTTTTCATTTAAGCTGTTATTGCTTGTATTCGTTTACGAGCAAGTACAAGGCGCTGAAGATAATAAAATAATTTATGAAAAAGATTACTTTCAACAATTCAATATTACTAATGCCGTTGATGCACTAAAAAGAATTCCAGGTGTAGAAGATCTTACAATGGGAAATACAGCCCAAAGTTATGATCCTACAGCTAATAATAAAAAACGAGGCTTTGGATCATCAGGTACGCAAATATTAATAAATGGTGAAAGACAATCATCCAAAAGTAATAGCATTATAAAAACCTTAGAGAGAATTCAAGCTGAATCCTTAATTAGAATTGAAGTTATTAGAGGGTCAGAGGCAGGCCTTGATGTTCGCTCAGAAGGTATAATAGTTAATATTATTGTTGATGCTAACTCATCAAAAGGTTCTGGGACATGGAGCACATCATTAAGATCTCTATCTTCAGGTGATAGCATTTGGAGTGGTAGTGGATCCTGGGCTAATAGAATAGGAAATATTGATTTTGTATTAGGCCTTGAAAGAACTGGAAAAATTAACAGTAGAAAATATGACGAATTCCATCAGGATCAGAGTGACACAATAGCTTTTTATAGAGTACGTGAAACTATTGAGTATGAAGCTAAAAATAGAGTTAATCTTGATATAAATTCAAAAATAAATGAAAAAAATACTATTAGAGTCAATGCATTACTATGGTTTGATGGAAAAGAAAATGAACCACAAAATCAAGAATATTTTTTACCAACAGATGACTTAAAAACATCTTTTTATGAAAAAGTAGATTGGGATAGGCAAGAAGGTAATGATGGATGGGAATTTGGAGGAGATTGGGAATACGATTTTAATAAAAATCATTCTCTTAAATTAAGGGCAGTCTTAACAGAAGAAAATGAGGATCAAAAAGATATCTCATTTTTAAATGATACTGTTAACTATTATCAAAGCAGTCTTGAAACAAATGATAGAAGTGAGAATGAAAGGATAATTCGATTAAGCTTTAATAGTGCTATAGGAAAAGGAAAATCTTTAGAATATGGGTTTGAAAGTGCTTATAATAAATTGGATAGAACTTTTAATCTAATCTATTTTGATAATGATTCTAAGGAGACTGATTCTGGATTAATCAATACCGCAGGTAAAGTAGAAGAAGATAGATACGAAGGTTTTTTCTCTTACAATTTTCCAATTTCTAATAATATTAGATCGGAGTTAGCCTTAAATTATGAATGGTCAGAAATTAGTCAATCTGGAGATGTAACACTTTCAAGAGAATTTCAATATTGGAAACCGCGCATAGACATCAAATGGGATTATAAAAAAAATAGACAAATTAGATTTAATATTGAAAGAAATGTCGGACAAATAAATTTTGATGATTT
>CACANC010000044.1 GCA_902533755.1 uncultured PS1 clade bacterium | reverse complement strand
GATGGTTTTTTTCAGAGTATTAATTCTAAAGAAATTTTGAATATAGTTCCATCAAATCTAATAGGTCCAAAAAATCATTGGATTGGTCTTGCAATCAGATCTCGAGTAATTTTTTATAATCCATCTAAAGTTTCTAAAGAAAAAATACAAGGACTATCATATGAAGATCTTGCTAATGAAGAATGGAAAGGAAAGATAGTAGTTCGAAGTTCTAACAATATGTACAATCAATCTCTTGTGGCATCCTTAATTGCTAAACATGGAGTCGAGAAAACTGAAGAGTGGGCTAAAAATTTTGTAAATAATTTTGCAAGAAAGCCGCAAGGTAATGATAGATCTCAAATTTTAGCTGTAGCAAATGGACAAGCAGAACTTGCTATTGCCAATACTTATTACATGGGCCTTATGCTCTCAGGAGAGAAAGGTTTAGAACAACAAAATGCAGCAAAAAAAGTTTTAATTCACTTTCCAAATCAAAATGGAAGAGGAACCCACATAAACATAAGTGGAGCTGGTATTTTAAAAAATGCACCTAATAAGGAAAATGCAGAAAAATTTCTTGAATTTCTATTATCAGAAGAAGTTCAAAATCATATAGTAAATAACACATTTGAATATTCAATATTAAAAACTGTTAAACCAAACAAGTTAATTGCTCAATTTGGAACAAATTTCAAAATCGATCAAACTCTTGTAGCTAATTACGGTAAATATAATCCTGAGGCAGTTAGATTGATGGATAGAGTCGGATGGAAATAAGATTTAAAACTAAATAAAATTTTTATTATTTTAAAAATAATGTTTAGTTTATGGTTATTAAAATGTTTCTTAAAATAAAATCAGAAGATTTGTGGAGGTTTTTACCTGTTCTTTTCTTTATTTTTTTTATTTCCCCAGTAGCTATTGTTTTATCAAGTTTATTTGGGCAATACTCTGAGAATTGGTCACATTTATACAATTATGTTCTGAGTGATTATATTATAAATTCATTTTTACTTATTACAGGAGTATCAATATTAACTTCTGTAATAGGTATAATAACATCTTGGCTTGTCACAAATTTTAATTTTTCTGGAAAAAAATTCTTTGAGTGGGCCTTAATATTACCTTTATCAGTTCCTCCTTATATCCTAGCATACACATATACAGGTTTATTTGATGCGTCAGGAAGTGCAAATACCTTTTTAATCGAAATTTTTAATTTAGATAAAAGTACAATTATTTTTCCTAATATTCGAAATATTTATGGAGCAGTTACAGTGTTCTCCTTTACATTGTATCCATATGTTTATCTAATTTGTAGAATGGCATTTGTTAATCACTCAAAGTCAATTATTGAGTCAGGGAGAGTTTTGGGCCTTAGTAGATTCGGAGCTTTTTTTAAGCTTTCTATTCCATTAATTAGACCAGCAATTATTGCTGGTTTAGCTTTAGTAATTATGGAAACATTATCAGATTTTGGTGCCGTCGATCATTTTGCAATTGCGACTTTTACAACAGGTATATTTAGAACTTGGTATGGAATGTATGATTTGGAAACAGCAATGCAATTAGCTTCGTTTCTGCTAATCTTTATAACAATTGTTTTATTTACAGAGAGAATATCAAGAAGAAAAATGTCTTTTACATTCGAGAACTCTCTTTATAAAAAAACCGATATTTTAAAACTTCGAGGTATTAAAAATTTATCTGCATTTGTAATTTGTTTTCTTCCAATATTTATGGGATTTTTACTCCCGATAATTGAATTAATAAATTGGTCAGTAAGTTATAAATTAGATTTTTTCAACAGCAAATTTATAAAAACCTCAATAAACTCAATTACTCTTGCATTTGTTGCAGCTCTTTTATGCTCTATGTTTGCTTTGATAATTAACTACTCAATTAGATTTCAAAAAAACTCATTTTTATCATTCTTGAGCACATCACTTTCATTAGGCTATGCTTTTCCAGGTCTAATTTTAGCAGTTGGAATTATACAGTTACTTACCTTTGTTGACTCTTTATTAATTACAAAATCCTTAGGTTTGATATTAACTGGAAGTATCTTAGGTTTAATAATAGCTTACATCATAAAATCTTATGCAATGGCAAGCTCAACTATTGACTCTAGTTACCAAAGAATTAGTACGTATGTAGATGATGTATCAAAAACATTAGGCATCACAGGTTGGAAAATGTTATTTAAAATTCATTTTCCACTGATCAAGGCTGGGGTTTTAACAAGCACTCTTCTTGTGATATCTGAGGTTATAAAAGAATTGCCCGCCACTTTAATCTTAAGACCGTTTAATTTTGATACTCTTGCTGTTTCAGCATATATTTATGCTTCTGAAGAAAGAATGTTTGAGGCAGCGGCGCCTTCAATTGCTATAGTAATGGTTGGGTTGCTACCGATATATTTTCTTTCAAGGATGATTAGAGAGTCAAGACCTGGGGCAAACATATGGTAGAAAAAAAAGCTTTATCAGTTTCAAATGTTAAACACACCTATGACAATAATGATTTTATACTTAAAGGAGTTGATTTAACTGTTAAAGAAGGTGAAATTGTATCCCTTTTAGGGCCTTCAGGTTCCGGCAAAACAACCCTTCTAAGACTCATCGCGGGTTTAGAAAAATTGAGGTTTGGTTCAATTAATATAAAAGGAACCGAAGTAGCTAACGTAGGAAACTTTATACCTACTCATAAACGTAATGTGGGTTTAGTTGTTCAGGAGAAAGTTTTGTTTCCACATATTACAGTTTTAAAAAATGTAATATTTGGAATTAAAGCTAATAAAAATGAAAAAATTACCAGAGGTATGGAAATATTAAAATTATTTAAAATAGATCAATATGCAAATAATTATCCGAGTAAATTATCAAGCGGAGAACAACAAAGAGTTGCTATTGCAAGAGCGATTGCACCCAACCCTAGAATATTACTAATGGATGAACCTTTTGGCAATTTAGACGAAACATTAAGAATAGAACTTCGACTTGAAACAAAAAAAATTATAAAAGAAAATAATATTACTTCTATAATTGTTACACATGATATCGAGGATGCTAAAACTATATCAGACAAAATAATAAAAATTGAGAATGGCAAAATTATTGAAGAGATGATAAATTAAATCATCTGAGTGCTTCTAATAACAATAGTTGTTACAACTACAAAAAAACTTATAATTATCGCTAAACCAAGAATAATTACGATTAACATTAATATAATGGTATATCTATCATGTTGCTTAAAGAGTTTCATGCTATGTCGCCCAAAAAAGAAACAATAACATATAAAGTATCTATTGAGGAATTAGGATTGAGACTTGATCAATTTTTATCAAATAATATTTCTAATTTAAGTCGATCAAGAATAAAAAGTCTAATAAATGACGGTAATGTATTTAAAGTTTATGACAATAAGCTTATCCCCATAGAGGATCCTTCTAAAAAGGTTGCTTCAGAGGAAAGTTACCATATTAATATTCCAGAGCCGATCGATCCAAAACCTAAAGCTCAGGAAATTCCTATTGAAATCCTTCATGAAGATAAAGATTTAATTGTTATTAACAAACCCATTGGACTTGTTGTGCACCCTGCCCCAGGAAATTACGATAATACTTTAGTAAATGCATTAATTGCACATTGTGGTGAGAGTTTATCTGGTATCGGAGGTGAAAAAAAACCCGGTATAGTTCATAGACTTGATAAAGATACAAGTGGTGTAATGGTAATAGCCAAAAATGATAATACTCATGAAAGCTTATCAGAACAATTTGCCAATCATGGTAGAGATGGAAAATTAATAAGATCCTATAAAGCATTAGTTTGGGGTGTTCCAAATATTCAATCAGGAAAAATCGAAACATTTATAGGGAGATCAAATAAAAATAGAAAAAAAATGGCTGTTTATAAAGAAGAAAAAAAAGGAAGAAGATTTGCCATTACACATTGGAAAAGAATTAAGTTTAATAAAGAATTAGAAATTTCTAAAATCCAATGCAATTTAGAAACAGGAAGAACACATCAAATAAGAGTTCATCTAACACATATAGGTCTTCCAGTTATCGGTGATCAAGTTTATGGCACTGGTTTTAAATCAAAAATAAATAAATACGATGATGTAATTAGAAATATTTTATTAAATGCTTCAAACAGACAATCCTTGCACGCATATAAATTAGGATTTGAACACCCGACATCAAAGAAGAATATGCTCTTTGAAACCAATTTACCCAATGCTATGCAAGAAGTATCGGATATACTTTAATTTGCATCGAATCATACTCATATGTTATTAGAGTATTATGGCTAAAAATAAAAAAATAAGCAATTTACCCGTGTTATCTGGAGATGTAACTCTAAGTAATTATCTTAATGAAATAAAAAAATTTCCTATGTTAAGTGCTGAAGAGGAATACACCCTAGCAACTCGCCTAAGTATTCATGGTGATACTGATGCAGCTCATAAGCTTGTAACAAGTCATTTAAGATTAGTCGCAAAACTAGCCATGGGGTACAAGGGTTATGGCCTACCAATTACAGATATTATGTCTGAAGGAAATGTTGGACTTATGCAAGCTGTTCAGAAGTTTGATCCTGAAAAGGGTTTTAGATTAGCGACATATGCTCTCTGGTGGGTAAAGGCAGCTATGCAAGAATATATTCTTAGATCATGGTCTTTAGTAAAAATAGGAACTACAGCTGTTCAAAAAAAATTATTCTTTAATTTAAGAAGAGCAAAGAACCAAATTCAAGCGTATGAAGATGGAGATTTAAATCCTGAAAACTTGGAAAAAATTTCTAAACAATTAAATGTACCAGAAAAAGAAGTCGTTAATATGAATAGGAGGTTATCTGGTGCAGATCCATCGCTAAATGCAAAGATTTCATCAGATGATGGCTCTCAAACTGAGTGGCAAGATTGGATAGAAGCTGATACGCCTAATCAAGAAGAGGAATATGCTGAAAAAGAGGAAGATAGCATTAGAAAAGATCTAATATCTGAATCATTAAATGTACTTAATGAAAGAGA
>CACANC010000043.1 GCA_902533755.1 uncultured PS1 clade bacterium | reverse complement strand
TTTTCTTCGTTTTTCTTATTTTTTCCATTGATATCAGGATGAAGTGATTTAACTATCTCTTTAAATTTATCTTGTATTTCTTTTTTTGATGGTTTTCCTTTTAGACCTAATTCCTTTAAAGCCAAGCTCGTTCCAGTTTTTCCTTTACCATATGGTTTATTATTTTTATTTTTTTCTTCTTCAAAAAATCCAAAAGGATCATCAAAATGACTATCTGAATAAAATTCAAAAAAATCTTTTTTTGATGCATTATGGTTGGAGCCCATCTTCCATGTTGGTCTATGTCCGGTAATTGATGATATTTGGAAATCAATAATTTCATCCTCAGTCATATCTGAAAAGAAATTATAATTTCTATTATGGAGCCTAATATGCTCAATACAATAAAAGTTTGTTTTACCATTCTTATTTTTAGCTATGTATTCCCCAGGCTCATTACAGCCTAAATTATCACAAGTTTTTGAATGATCCTTATTTTCTTGCGTTGATCTAATATTATCAAAATATTTTGAGTTTAATTTCATAAAATTTTCCAAAATTATAATTATAATATGTTAAAAATGTATTTTAATACAAACTTTAAACTAATATTTTATGACCAAAGTAGAAAAAAATATCTTGAGTAAACTTAAAAAACATTTAGAGCCAAGCTTTATTGAAGTTATTGATGAATCACACTTGCATGCGAATCACAATCCTGATGCAAAAAATGGTGGCACTCACTTCAAAGTAAAAATAATTTCAAAAACTTTTCAAGGTAAGTCGAATATTGAGAAACATAGGATAGTTTATGAAATACTAGATTCTGAATTAAAAAATGGAGTTCATGCTTTGACTCTTAAGTTAAGTGATATAGAATAAAAATAATTAAAAATAAAAATAAATTAATACTTTTCGGGGAGATTTGTATGTCTAAATTCAATTACTTATTGTTGTTTCTTTTAATAATTTCTTTAAATAATGTTTTTGCTCAAGATGTTGAGACAGATAGCAGTATTGAAGAAATTGTTGTTACGGGTTCATATTTAAAAACGAGCCCAACAGATGGCGCTTCGCCTATCGATGTAATTGATAGAGATGCTATCGAAAACTTTGGAGCAAATACTGTTGCTGACTTAGTCAGGAACCTAGCCTCAAATAGTGGTTCAGAAAATGTACCAGATTCATTTACATCCGGTGCAACTCAAGGAACCTCAAATATAAACTTGCGCGGTTTAGGTCTATCTTCAACATTGGTATTAATTGATGGAAGAAGACAAACTGTTGCAGGAGCTACAGCTAATGATGGTAGTGTTTTTGTAAATACTTCAATTATTCCACTAATTGCTATTGAGAGAGTAGAAGTTTTAAAAGAGGGTGCAGCATCCGTATATGGTTCTGATGCTGTAGCTGGTGTTGTAAATTATATATTCAGAAGAGATTTTACTGGTTTAGAAGTTAGCTACAATCATCAATTTACAGATATTGGCAGTCAAGAAGATGATAGGGTAAGCGTTATTTTCGGTGAAAAATTTGGAAATACAAATATAGTAATTGCTGCTGACTTTCTTGAGCGTTCTCCTATGTCTAGTGCACTAAGACCAGAATCAACTCAATTAGGTATAAGTGGATTAGGAAATAGTTTTTTATTATTTGGTCCATCAACAGTTGAGTCAGGCCCATATGCAGGAAGTTATTCTCCATTTACTAATGTTCCAGATGCAAATTGTGTAGAGAATAATGGCTTTATTATACCTCAAGCAAGCGGTTCTAGATGTGGTTTCTTATATGGCCCAAGATTTAATATAGTAAATGATGAAGAACATCAGAATGTTTATGGTTCTATCAAAAGTGATTTAGCTAATGGAATGGAATTTAATGCTGATGTTTTATTTTCAAGTATTAAAGTTAATGATAATCCTCAGTCACCTTCATATCCTGCTTTATCTTATTTAAGTCCATCTAACGCGATATTACCTGGACAAGGCGGAAATCCATTTGGTGTTCCAGTTCTATGGCTTGGAAGACCTCTTGGTTCTGCATTTCCATCACCAAACGCGCCAAGAGATATTGATAATTTGAGATTTTCTGTAGGGTTAACTGGTGGTCTTGGAGGCTTCGATTGGGACCTAAGATATACTCACAGTGAGACAGATCATTATTTTTATCAACCTGATACAAGTACAACAAGATTTACTGCAGCTATTGCTGGACAGGGCGGTACAAGTGGAACAGAAAGTTGGAATTTATTCGATCCTTCTGCTAACTCGGCTTCATTAAGAGAATGGATTTCTACAGCTCAAGAAACATGGTCAGAAAATGAATTAGATGTAGTTGATCTTGTTTTTTCAGGAGAAATTGGATCTACTGCTGCAGGCAATATAGATATAGCTTTTGGTCTTCAGTATAGAGAGGAGGCTTTTGATCTTAAAAGAGATAAAGGCTCTATAGTAGAATTTGATTCTGAAGGAAACTTAGTTAAACCTGCTGACTTACTTTTCTTAGGCGGTGGCTCGGAGTCAAGTGCAAGTAGAGATGCAATTGCTCTATTTGCTGAAGTATCTGTTCCTGTAACAGATAAACTACAAGTTAATGGTGCGGTAAGATATGAGGAACTTGAGGATGATAGTACATTTGATCCTAAAATTTCACTACGCTACGAAGTGTCTGATAGTTTAATATTAAGGGCATCTGCAAGTACATCATTCAGAGAAGCATCCTTATCACAACTTTATTCAAGTGGTGTTGGTTTACAAGGAATTCAGGATTTTAATACAGATGGAACTCCAAAAGGAGGTACAACCTTTATTCGTATAGCTCAAGATGGAAATCCTAATTTATCTCCAGAAGAGTCCGATAACTTGAATATAGGTGCTATATGGAGACCACAGTCAGATCTAGAAATAAAATTAGATTATTGGTCAATCGATTATAGTGATGTTATTACAATTGAAAGTGCTCAAGGCATTGTTGCGGCCACTCCTCTTGCTCCAGCAGTAAAGAGGACTATTGATGGAACACTAATAGGTGTAACAACAGGATACTTTAACGCTTCTAATGTGAAAACTGACGGTATTGATTTTGAGGTTAACTACTCTTTTGATGCTAGTTTTGGTGATGTAGAGCTTGGTCTTAGCGGCTCTCATATGAATAAATATGAAATACCTAACGCTATAGGCGAAACACAGGATGTTGTTGGATTATTTAACCACGATAATTTTGCTAGATCTCTACCAGAGACAAAAATGACTTTATCAGCAATTCTTAATAGTGGACCACATAAATTAGCATTATATGGTAAACATATATCTGATTATAAAACTACAAGAGCATTATCTGATACGGCCAAATCAAGAGGATATACACAAAAAATTGATGAGTGGTTCAGTGTTGATCTTCAATACAATTATACTTTCGATATGGATGATAACCAAATTCGTTTAACTCTGGGTGGTATTAATATTCTTGATGAAGATGCTCCACTTGTATTTGATGCAGCTAACTTTAGTTATGATTCACGACAGCATGATATAAGAGGTAGAATAATGTATGTTGGGATTAAGCTAATTAGATAACAATTAGACTTCTTTCTGAATTCTAATAGATGTTATTTGATTTCTTTGTCTATCAAGAATCTTAAATCTAAAGCCGTGGAAGCTATATATACCTCCTTTTTTAGGTATTGATCTTGTTTCGTGGATAATAAGACCTGCAATTGTTGTTGCTTCATCATCTGGAAGTTTCCAGCCGTATTCTCTATTTATATCGCGAATACTAGAGTCTCCATCAACCTTTATCATATTTGATTGTTTAGGAAGAACATCCTCCTCTTCATCATCATGTTCATCAGTAATTTGACCAACAATTTCTTCTAGAATATCTTCAAGAGTAATTAATCCCATGAGAGCTCCATACTCATCAACTACAAGAGCCATGTGTGTCTTTTTTTCTAAAAAGGCAGATAATTGTTCTTTTAGACTTGTTGTTTCAGGAACAAACCAAGGTTCAACAAGTATACTACTTATTTCAAATTCTTCTTTTGATATAGATTTTTTTAGAAGATCTTTGATATGTAATATACCAATAAAGTTATCTTTATCATTCTTCCAAATTGGTACTCTTGTATATGGATTTTCTAACATTAAGTTTAAGACTTTGTTATGATCAGTATCGCAGTCAATTGTTAGAATATTTTTTCTATGTGTCATAACATCTTCAACTGTAACTTCTGGTAGATCAAGTATTCCGCCTAACATATCTTTATCACCTTTTTTAACAATTCCATCTTCATGGTGTATATTTATTTGTCCGCGTATTTCATCATGTGGGTCTACAAGAAGCGATATTTCTTGGTTATTTTTTAAAAATAAATAAGATATTTTTGTGGCTATATTTGATATTGGCCCAAGAATTTTCATGGTTAATTCCATTGAGTAAGAAGATGCAAGAACCCAGTAGTCATTGTATTTTAATGCTAATAATTTTGGAAGAATCTCACCAAAAATAACAACTAAAGTTGTCATAATAATTGTTGAGATAATAATCCCAAAGTCACCGAAAATAGTTATAAGAAGACTAGTTGCTAAAGCAGAAGCTAAAATATTAATAAGATTACTTGCTAATAGCATTGTACTAATTAAATCAGCTTTTTGGTCTATTAATTTTTCAACTACTTCTGCCCT
The DNA here is from genome assembly GCA_902533755.1 of uncultured PS1 clade bacterium. GTDB lineage: Bacteria > Pseudomonadota > Alphaproteobacteria > MED-G09 > MED-G09 > AG-430-B22. The sequence continues at coordinate 1,052 of CACANC010000043.1, read as the reverse complement.
TTTATCTCCATTCTCTGATAGATGCTTCATTCTAGCCTCTGATACAGCTGTCATAGCGGTTTCAGATCCAGAAAAAAAAGCTGAAAGAATTATTAAACCTATGATTGAACCTATGAGAATACTTATTGATATAAGCATTATTGGATGTTCTCCATATTAAAGAAATCTATTATTTCTTTATCAGAAATATCATTATTGATAAAAGCTTCACCAATTCTATTCAATAAAATTAGTGTATTTTTTTGGTTTACTCTTTTTTTGTCAAACATCATTAAATTCAATATTTCTTCTTTAGTGATCTCACCTTTTATGTCATTTATGGATATAGGTAAACCTATATCAGATATAAGATTTATAATCTCTTCACATTCATCTTTCTCAAGGGCGCCTATATTTGAAGAAAATTTTGCAGCATATACCATTCCTATTGCTACAGCCTCTCCGTGCAGAAGTACCTCATTTTTTGTAAAGTGTTTTTCAAGAGCATGTCCAAATGTATGACCAAAATTTAGTAAAGCTCTATCTCCTTTCTCTTTTTCATCTTTTTGAACTATATCTGCCTTCATTGAACAAGATTTTTCAATTGCATAGATTAGGCAATCCTGATTTAGTTTGGCTAGTTTATCGACATTTTCTTTTAACCAATTAAAAAAACCCCTATCACCAATAACTCCATATTTAATAATTTCTGATAATCCACATTTTATCTCTCTTTCTGAAAGAGATGATAAAAAACTCACATCAGTTATTACCGCTTTAGGTTGATAAAATGACCCAATTAAATTTTTACCTTGTTTAACATTTATTGCTGTTTTACCTCCTACAGAAGAGTCAACTTGTGCTAATAGAGTTGTTGGTACTTGGATAAAATTTATACCTCTATAAATTATAGAGCTTATAAATCCTGCTAAATCGCCAATTACTCCTCCACCTATAGCAATTACTGTATCGTTTCTTTCAATTCCACTATCTAAAAGCTCAGATATTGTAAGTTCCAAATTTTCAAAACTTTTACTGTTCTCACCGGATTTTACAAAAGATACAAATACTTC
>CACANC010000042.1 GCA_902533755.1 uncultured PS1 clade bacterium | reverse complement strand
CTATATGAGCAATTTGAGCCATACAAATATTAGAAGAGTTGATAAGACATTGTGCAGCATTCAAATATTGCACCTTGCTCTTACGATAGTCTGAAAGACATTTTTTTCGACTTTTATTAATGCATTTCCATACATCAAACTCATCGGATAGGTTGATTCTTTCTTCTTCTAAAGCCATAGCTAGTGTAAATATTTTCATTACTGAACCAAGCTCATAACTTCCTTGTATAACTCTATTAAATCTTTGATTAGCTGTTTTTGATTGTGAATGATTATTAACTGTATTTGGATCAAAATTAGGAAATGATGCCAGAGCTAAAATTTCTCCATTTTTTGCGTTAAGAACAATACCAAAACTTGCTTCTGCTTCATATTTCGTAATTGCATTTGCAAGAATATTTTCTAGATGATTCTGAACATTTAAATTTATTGATAAATTTATTTTATTATTTTTAATTTCATTCTTGTATAACCACCTTTCAAAACCAGATGAAGATTTCTGATCAAAATCTCGGTTTGAATGACCAAGAATATGTGATGCTAATGACTTACTCGGATAAACTCTTCTCCAAACTTTATGGAATTCAACCTCTGCAACACCGGAGTTTAAAATATCATATTGCTGTTTTTCACTAATATCATTAGCAATTTCAACATATTTCCCACTTGAAAGTCTTTCCAATAATTCTTTTGGTTCTTCTTTTAGATAAGGGGATAATTTATTTGCTGCCCTATGAACATCAAAATTATTAAAAGAAGACCTTTTAACTACAGCAGCCCTAGTAGTTTTAAAAGTGGTAACTAACAAATTTTTACCAGTCCTATCATAAATATCTGGTAATGGTTTTTTTGTTGATAAAGCTAGAGAAAATTTAGGCTCACTGATTACATCGCCTGGGAAAACAGATAAGAATGTATTTCTAATAGAAAAAATAGCAAAGAAAAAAATAAAAAAATAAAGTGCAATTTTTAATCTTTCTTTTCCAATTGCTATAGGATCCTTTGATAAAGAAAATTTATTAGTTTTTTGATCAGTAACTAATAGGTGCTGAATATCATCCCCAACAATTATTTTATTATATATTTTTGATTTAGACATTTTAATTAACCTCATCTTTATTGTGAGAATTAATTAATATCTGATTACCTGTAACTGGTTTTAGATTTAGGCTTTTAGAATATCTATCTGCTAATTTTTCTAAATTCTTAGGACTTGTTATGATTGCCCATTCCGTAATTAACTGAGTTTCACGATTTTGTTCATCTAAAATTTCATTTTCAATTTTATTAATTTTCTTTTCTAATTTAATGACTTCATAACTAACATTGTAATGATAGATATTAATTATCAAAAAAATTACGATGCTAAAAAATGAAATTATTCTCAGCATTCTATACCTCCATAATTAATAAAATTATGGGATGAATTCAATTGGCTTAATTTAAGTGATGATCTAAAAACCCATCTTAGTTTTGCTGATCTTGATCTTCGATTTTTCTTAACCTCATAATCAGATGGCTTTATTACTTTTCTGTTTTCATATACAAAAATTTTATCGGGATTTTTAGGATCATATTTTCTTAGAGGTATCGAATTTTCTTTAATAAAATTTTTTACAATCCTATCTTCAAGAGAATGAAAAGAAATAACCACTAACCTTCCTTTCTCAGAAAGAACTTTCTCAATAGAAATCAATGCCTCATAAAGATCCTTAAGTTCATTGTTAATATATATTCTTAATGCTTGGAAAGTTTTAGTAGCGGGATGTATTTTTTTATTATTTGCTTTTTTTACACTTAAAACTATTTCACCTAAATCAAATGTTGTTTTGATTTTCTTAATTTTTCTTTTATTGACAATTGCTTTTGCAATTTTTCTTGAGCTTCTCTCTTCACCAAAATAAAAAATTATATCTGCTAAAGAATCTTCACTTAATGAATTTATTATATCATATGCCGTTTCTCCAGTCTGAGTCATACGCATATCTAAAGGTGCATCAAATTGGAAAGAAAAACCTCTTTCGGGCGTTCCCAACTGCATCGAAGAGGTTCCTAAATCAAGTAAAATTCCATCAATTTTGTTAATCCCTATGGAATTAAGATGCTGAGATAAATTACCAAAGCTTCCATTAATTGATAAAAATTTATTGCCATATTGTTTTTCAAGATCTCTACACAATTCAATTGCAGTTGGATCTTTATCAATTCCTACAACCCTACAATCTGCACTTTCTAAAATTTTTCTTGAATGACCTCCGGCCCCTAAAGTTCCATCTAAATATACACAGCCGTCAGAAGGATTTAATATTGAAAGAACTTCTTCACACATTACAGGTTTATGTTGAAGCTCTTTATTTAACATCACTCATCAACCTGAGTATTTTTTGAAAAATTAACGGATGGCCCTATCAAATCTCTATTTTGAAGTGCTTTAATTCTAGCATCAGTTTTAAAGCTCTCAAAAGCAGATGGTTCCCACATTTGAAATTTTTGACCTATACCCGCGAATGTTACTTTATCTTTTAATCCCGCATGTTTCATTAAAGACCCAGGAAGAGATATTCTTCCGTCCTGATCATAGTTAAGTTGATATGTCTCTGAAAAAAGCGCAGTAGCTAATGCATCAGTTTCCTCTGCAAAGAGCTGCATTTTTTCTAAACTTTGGGCAATTTGATTGATTAAAGACTCCCCTCCACCATCAATGGATTGAGTTGTAAATGACGGGTATAAATAAACTCCGGCAAATCCTTGGTTTTCAAGAACAGATCTAAATTGAGATGGAATTGAAACCCTTCCCTTAGTATCAATCTTATTAATTGTATTTGACAAAAAAATATTCATTTATAATCCCTTTAAACGCACGCTTGGCGTTATATTATGGGTTAACATGGGATTTTATGGGAGTCAATGGTAAAAAGTGGATTATATATGATAAATTAGGGTTATCTGTGGATAACTTTTTGTTAGAATTTATTAAAATAATGAATTTTTTTGTCAGATGGCTTATAAGCCGGGTTCTGTATCCACAAAGTGGTGATGATCATTCATCTTGGATTTATGTCACCATAAATCTCTAGCAACCTACCCGAATAGCATAAAAAGAGACATTTATATCGCTATTCCTATTTGGTTTTGCTCCCAGTGGGGTTTGCCTTGCCAAATATGTTACCATATTTGCGGTGCGCTCTTACCGCGCCTTTTCACCCTTACCATAATGGCGGTATATTTTCTGTGGCACTTTCCCTAAGGTCACCCTCGCCGGGCATTACCCGGCACTGTGTCTCTTGGAGCCCGGACTTTCCTCACATAAAAGTGCGATCATCCAGCCATCTGACTATTTTTTTCTATTAAAAAACAATAATTTGGTCAAGAAATAATCTTATGCTTTTGCACTTGGTCTAGAATTAAGCCTCTCATAATAATTTTTAAGATTAATACATTCCTCAGGAATCTCAATCTTTGGCCATTTAGCAAAATCAAAACAAATGAGCGCAGAAATATCGGCAATAGTGTATTTGTCAAGACACATAAACTCTTTATCTTGCATTTGCCTGTCAAACCAATGAAGCATTTTTATAACCCTTGGTCGGCTTGCTTCTGACCATTCTTTAACTTGATCTTCCAAAGCAGCCATTGCAGGATGTCCATGTCTATAAGTATTAGCAATACTTATCATGAGTAATAGCTCTAGCCTTCTTTGCCACATTTCAATAACAGCTATTTCCTCTGGATTACTTCCCATTAAACTTGGCTCTGGGTGCAAAGCCTCAAAATACCTGCAAATAGCTATAGATTCAGTTATACATGTTCCATCATCTAACTTTAAAGTGGGGATTTGAGATAAAGGACTTAATTTTTTATAATCCTCTTTTTTATGCTCTCCCTTCATAATATCAATTTGTTTTGTTGGAACCTCTATCCCTTTTTCATGAAGAAATACCCTTACTCTTCTTGGATTTGGCGCTGGAATAAAATCGTATAAAATCATCTAAACCTCTTTTTATAAATTTGTTAATTCATTCTATTAAGAAAATTTAACTTGACCATAAGTTTTTCAAAATATTAAGAGTATATATATTCATTATGGAGGATAAAATGACAATAAGCTTCAAAGATAAAGTTGTGATTGTAACTGGAGCAGGAGGTGGATTGGGTAGAAGTCACTCTCTAGAATTTGCAAAAAGAGGAGCAAAAGTTGTTGTAAATGATCTTGGAGGCTCTGTTGATGGATCAGGAGGATCATCTGATGCAGCCAATAATGTTGTAAAAGAAATCACAGAGGCTGGAGGAGTAGCTATCCCAAACGGTTCGTCTGTCACTGATGATGATGGTGTAAAGAATATGGTTGATCAAACAATGGATGAGTTTGGTCGAATAGATATACTTATAAACAATGCAGGAATTTTAAGGGATAGGTCTTTTACTAAAATGACTATGGAAGACTTTACTCTTGTAACAGATATCCATTTAATGGGATCAGTCAAACCTACAAAAATGGTATGGGAAATTATGAAAGAACAAAATTATGGGAGAATTTTAGTTACCACTTCATCTACAGGTTTATATGGAAATTTTGGCCAATCAAATTATGGGGCTGCAAAGCTTGGTGTTGTAGGATTTGTAAATACTCTTAAACTTGAAGGACAAAAATATAATATTAATTGCAATGTCTTATGTCCGGTTGCATACACTAGAATGACAGAAAATCTTATGCCCCCTGAAGCTGAACAGCTTTTAACACCAGGTAGCGTTACTCCTGCAGTTATTTATTTATCAAGCGAGAATGGTCCCACAGGAATAATTTTATGTGCTGGTGCTGGTGTTTATTCTGTTGCTAAGATAATGGAAAGCGATGGAGAAAACCTTGGTTTAGAAGCATCAGCTGAAGATTTAGAAAAAAACTGGGATAAAATCTCTGATTTTTCTGAAGCGAAGCCATTCTTTAATGGTGGGGAACAAACTGGTAAAGTATTAGAAAAAGCAATGAAAGGAATTTAATTGGATATCAACTATTCAAATCCAGTAAATTTTAAACTTAAAGATTATGATGAAAATCCTAAAATATATAATTTAGGTTTTAGGGAGTATGATGCTCGCTGGTTATATCCTGAACAAATTAATTTAGCAGGCGTTCAAAAAATTGGACTAGGTTTAGGAAAGCTTATCAAACAATCTGATAATAATGGAAAAATTTCTGTAGGACATGATTTTCGATCATACTCTGAAGAAATAAAAGGAGCTCTTATTGGAGGATTAATAGCCTCTGGAGTTGATGTTTATGATGTTGGTTTAACAATTTCTCCTGGAGCTTATTTTTCTCAATATTTTCTCGACTGTGATAATGTTGCGATGGTTACAGCTAGCCATAATCCTAATGGTTGGACTGGAATAAAAATGGGAAATGAAAAGACCCTTACCTTTGGTCCAGATCTAATTAATAATTTAAAAAAGGCTATAGAAGACAAAGATAATATCTCAAATAAACCTGGAAAATATATTTTTAAAAATATCAATAATGAGTATCTTGCAGACCTAATTTCAAAATACAAAATAAATAGAAAAATTAAAGCTGTAGTTGCATGTGGAAATGGGACAGCAGGTCTTTTTGCACCTAACGCTCTTAGTTTATTAGGTGTTGAGGTTATTCCGTTACATTGCGATTTAGATAGTTCATTTCCAAATTATAATCCTAATCCTGAAGATTTGATAATGTTAAAAGATTTAGGAAAAAATGTTTTAGAAAATAATGCAGATATAGGTTTTGCATTTGATGGTGATGGAGATCGCGTAGGTGTAGTTGATAATAACGGACAAGAAATATTTGCAGATAAAATTGGGCTACTAATTGCTAGAAACTTATCCTTGGAAAATTCAAATTCAAAATTTGTAGTTGATGTTAAGTCTACTTCTCTTTTTCTGACTGATGAAATTCTTAAAAAGAATAATTCTGAAATTATATTATGGAAAACTGGTCACAGTTATATTAAAAGAAAAACAACTGAAATAGGAGCTACAGCTGGTTTCGAAAGATCAGGTCATTTCTTTTTCAATAACCCCATAGGTCGAGGGTATGATGACGGTATTTTGTCTGCACTTGAAATTCTAAAAATATTAGACAACAA
>CACANC010000041.1 GCA_902533755.1 uncultured PS1 clade bacterium | reverse complement strand
ATTATCTTTGATTAATTTTCTAGTATGAACATTCAGTTCAGGTTCAATATCTCTATCTAAGCATCCTTTTAAAAGTGCGCCCACTAGAGCTTGTCCCATTCCTCTTGAATCCTTTGATATTCTATCAGTCATTATTTCCTCATCAACAACTCCTGTTCCTCCACCCAATGGTGTTTCGCCAAGAGTCATTGGAATAGGCATTCCATTATTTCGAACTTTACTTGCCCAATCTCCTAAGTTTGAATAATCAAATAATTGGTTATCTAAAGCTCTACCACCTCCTAAAATTGCTCCAGGTCTATCTAGGTAATAATCTGGATAACCATCCAAAACATAAAAACTTGCATCAGTTTTTTCTTCAATAAAGTCAATTGCTGCTGAACAATTATCTATAAATGATTCCAAACGATTAGAGTCTATTTCACCATTTGATAAAGACATGAAGTAATCTATTGCCATAGATCTCTCATCTTGGATGCCCATTTTTTTCATATGGCTGTTCATTGGAGCCCAAATAATGCCTCCTGAAATACCTGCAGTACCTCCAACTAAGTTTTGTTTCTCAAATAAACCAACTGATAAACCATTCTCATGAGCTGCTATAGCAGCAGTCATTCCACTAGCACCAGCGCCAAGAATTATGACATCATAAGTATTTTGCATATTATTAAAGACCCTAAATAAAGATAAGCATTTTAGCTATATAAAATTCCTTAGCAATTATTAAATGTTGAATTTTTCAAAAGTATCGTGTTTCAATATAAGAATATATAGGGAGATATCATGGATTTAGGAATTAAAGGTAAAAAAGCCATCATTAATGGTGGAAGTGCTGGTATGGGAAAAGGAAGTGCACTTGCATTAGCTAAAGAAGGTGTTGACCTTTTTATATCTGCAAGAGGAGAGAGGCGACTACTCGAAACATGTGAGGAAATTGAAAAAAAGACAGGTGTAAGTGTTAAGCCTATTATAGCTGATCATAGTTCAGATGAAGGAAGAGAAAAAATTTTATCTTCTTGTCCAGATCCCGATATATTAGTTGGAACATGTACTCCACCACCTTTTACATATAGTTATGAGGAAGTTTCTACAGAGGAATGGAGGCAGACTCTTGATGTATCGCTTCTTAGTCCAGTAGAGTTTATGAAAGCAATTATTCCAGGTATGGTTGAGAGAAAGTGGGGAAGAATAGTAAATATTGGCACTGGGGCAGCTAAAACACCTGCTGAAGTTAGAATATTATCTGGTCCGCCAAGGGCAGCCCTTGTTAATTACTCTGTAGCAGTTTCAAAAAAGGTTGCTAAACATAATGTTGTTATCAATAACATCCTTCCAGGAATGCATCATACAGCAAGTATTGCAGATAGATATAATAAGCTAGCAGAAGAAAATGGTACTACATATGATGAAGAAATAGAAAAATTTGTTAATAACTGGAAAATACCAGCTAAAAAATTTGGATCATCTGATGACTTAGGATCTTTTGTAGCAATGTTTTGCAGTGAGCAAGCATCTTATGTAATTGGTCAAAGTTTAGTAATTGATGGCGGAATTGGAAATACAACTTTTTAATAGGATTAGAAATGAGTGAAAAAACATTAATTTTTGATATTCAAGATAATATTGCAACAATAACAATGAATAAACCTGAGAGAAAGAATGCTCTTGATAAGGAAATGATTGATTTGTGGGTTAATGCTCTTGATGAATGCAGAGAAAACAAAGATATATCTGCGATTATTTTAACGGGTGCAGGTGATGCTTTTTGTGCAGGCGGTGATAAAGCTAACTTGGGAGCAAACAATAAAATAGACCCTCTTGAAACAAAAAATCATTTTTGGGATCATTTTCAAAGAGTAGCAAAAAAAACAGCTGAAATAGAGAAACCAATAATTGCAGCAGTAAATGGAATGGCTACAGGTGCGGGTATGGATATGAGTTTGCATTGTGATATCAGATTTGCTGCAAAAAGTGCTTTTTTTAGAGCTTCATATGCAGCCTTTGGTCTTGTACCTGGTAATGGTGGAACATATTTTCTTCCAAGAATAGTTGGCGCATCGAAAGCTTTAGAATTATTTTGGTCAACAGATATAGTGAAATCAGATGAGGCTCTAAGAATTGGGTTAGTGAATAAGGTCTTTGATGATGAAGTATTAATGAAAGAAACGGTAAAGTGGGTAAAAAATGTATTAGATCAAGCGCCAATTCCTGTAAGAGTTATTAAAAGATTGATTTATCAAAATTTAAATATGGATTTATTATCTAGTCTTGATTTAATATCATCACATATGGCTTTTGCAAGAACGAGTGAAGATCATGCTGAAGCGATTAAAGCTAGTGAAGAAAAGAGAAAACCAGTTTTTAAAGGAAAATAGTTTAGGATTTATCGATGAGCGTTACTGATTTAGAATGGTATAGAAGCAATAGTCCATCTTGGAAAAACCCTGATCTTAAGGGATTGGATGTTGACGGTAGTAGATATCATTCGAAAGAATTTATGGATAAGGAATGGAATTATATGTGGCCAAAAGTATGGTTACTTATGGGAAGAGAAGATGAAATTCCTAATCCTGGTGATTATCAGATGGAGGAATTTGGAAAAGAAAGTTTCTTAATGATCAGACAAAGTGATAACAAAATCAGATCTTTTTATAATGTCTGTCAACACAGAGGGGCGCGCCTAACATTTAACGATTTAGGAAGCACAGAAATATTTAAATGTCCTTATCATGGATGGCAATGGCGAATAGATGGTGAATTAATCGAAGCTCAAGATGCGGAAGATTTTCCTGAAGGCAATCCTTGTGGAAAACTAAAATTAGAGGAAGTCAAAACTGAAACATTTGCAGGATTCATATGGATAAATATGGATAAAAATGCTTCTTCATTAAAAGAATGGCTTGGACCTGTTTGGGATGATTGGGAAGCTTATGAAATCCACAAATGGAAAAGATATGTTGCTCAAACAGTAAATGTTCCATGCAATTGGAAAATAATTCTTGATAACTTTAATGAATCTTATCATTTACCAACTGTTCATGCTCCAGAAAGAGCAGTAACAAAAAGAAGAATGCCAAGTGGAGTTGATACTAGTTACCGTAGTACTCAATTTGATTTATCTGATGAAGGTCATAATAGAATGATTATGAGAGCCGGTTATGGATCTATGCAAGAAGACGGTAAATTAGAAGATCCTCTTTATTCCGTTATGCAAGAATGGGATATGAACCCCGATGATTATAATGGAAAAGGTCTAGAAACACGCGAAGCTATTCAAAAGGCAAAAAGAGATAATGGGCCTGAAAGAGGTTATACTCACTATAAGAACCTTAGAGACGAACAACTTACCGATGCTTTTCATTATACACTTTTCCCAAATTTTGCAGTTTCTCTTTGGGCTGATGGATTTCATTTTTTAAGAGCAAAGCCTCACCCTACTGATCCTGAGAAATGTGTATTTGATAACTGGTGGTATTCTAGTAATCCAGATAAGGAAAGTGCACCGGTTAGAACTACTATCGGTATATCTAAAAGAGGTGAGTATGCAGATAGAGACTTTTTTGAATTAGGTGAAAAGAGTTTGGGTCAAACTATTGATCAGGATACAGCAGTATTTATTCTTCAACAGCATGGGCTTCGATCTCGAGGTTTTAATAGAGCTTATTTTGCAGGACAAGAAAAACGCATAAGAAGATTTCATGAAATGATTGAAAGCTATTTTGAATAGGAGGAGAAGATGATTATAATTTCAGCAACATTAGATTTTGAGACCGAAGCTGATAGAGATAAAGCGGTATCTCTTACAAAAGACATACAAATGGCAACTCGCACGGAAGAGGAAGGTTGTATTAGTTATTGTTTTGCTGCAGATCCAGCGGTTGCAAATAGAATTCAAGTTTATGAACTTTGGAAAGATGAAGAGTCATTAGTGGCACATTTCGCACATCATACATACCTTGAAATGGTTGAAGCACTCAATTCTGTAGGAATAAGAGAAACTGAAAATCAAATGTATTTAATTGACAAACATAAATCTGTTTATGATGAGGATGGTAATCCAAGAACAGTATTATTTGCGGATGATTAATTGAAATGACAATAAATGTAATAGATACCCATGCACATATTGTTTTAGGTAAAGCTTTTGGTAAAGCTGGAAAATATGGTCCAGATACAGGTCTTGACGAAAATGGAGTTCCATATTTTCGAATTGGTTCATACAAAATGAAGCCTATGCAATATGAAGGAACTATTTTCATGGAAAATAACTTGAGAATAGAAGCAATGGATAAGCTAGGAATTGATTTACAGCTCTTATCACCAAATCCATTAACTATGTTTCATAGAATCGAAGGTGATATCGCTAACGAATTTTGTAAGATTCATAATGATGCAATGGTAGAATCAATTCAAGAATATCCAGATAGACTCCTTGGATCAGCCACTCTCCCAATGCAGGATGTTGATGCTGCATGTAAAGAACTTGAGCGGTCTATTAATGAGCTTGGTCTTTCAGCTGTTTCAACAGGAACTGATTATCCTTTCGGTCTCGATGACCCAAGATTGGATGACTTTTATAAAACTGTTATAGATTTAGATGTTCCTCTATTTTTGCATCCTGCATCTACAGGTGGTGCTGAAGGGCCTGATGACTGGAGAATGGGAAGATATGATATGAGTATAATGCTTGGTTATGCTTATGAAGAAACTCTAGCAGTGGCTACACTAATAATTGGGGGAGTTTTAGACCGACACCCTGATTTGGATATATGTATTTCTCATGGTGGTGGAGCCATGCCTTATTTGATTGAGCGGTTTTCTGAAATGTCTGAATTCCGAGATTGGGCACCAGAAGGAGTACAAAAGAATGGATTTGTCAATGAACTCAAACGTTTATGGTTTGATGCGCATGTCCATGGCGCGAAATCTCAGAAAATGTTATTTGACTTAATTGGCGAGGATAGATTAGTTTATGGCACCAATTTCGGTGGATGGGATACACCTAAAAAGTTAGAAGATTTTGCACCAGATTTAACAAGTAATGCAAAAAAGCTTCTTAGATTGGATAATTAGAAGGAATTAAAATGCTTATAACAAACATAAGATTGTTTGATGGAACAACTGATAACTTGATTGAAGACTCTTCAATATGGGTAGAAGATAATCTTATTCGTTATGCAGGACCATCAAAGAAATTAAAAGATGCTCCAGATGATATTCAAACGATTGATGGAAATGGATTATTCATAATGCCAGGAATGGTTGAGGCTCACGCTCATATTTCTTACTCTAATAGTGGCCCTTTAGAATTGGATAAAGCTCCCGTTGAAGAATCTATGATTAAAACTATTGGGAATGCTCGTTTAATGTTGGGGTCTGGTTTTACCTCAGCGATAAGTTTTGGTTCAGTTCACAAAATAGATGTCTTCTTAAAAGAAGCTATTGAAAGAGGAGAAATTCCAGGACCTCGCCTGCTTGCGGGAAGTAAAGATATATCTGCTACAGGAGGAAATTCAGATTTTTATCCTGATAATGTTCAGATAGTTCCAGAAGGTTTGGGTATGATAAGAAATGGTCCATGGGAGTTAAGAACTGCAGTAAGGCAATTATGGAAAAATGGTGCAGAAATAGTCAAGGTTATGATAGATGGAGAAATTATATCTCTTCAAGGTAGACCAGGTGATTTAGGCTTCACAGATGAAGAAGTCGAAGTAATTGTTGATGAAGCACATAGAAAAAAAATGAGAGTTGCCTGTCACGCAAGATCTTCAGAGGCGATTAAACAGGCTGTTAGAGCTGGAATTGACTTCATTGGTCATGCAAATTACATCGATGATGAAGCACTTGATCTCCTTATAAAAAATAAAGATAAAGTTTTCGTTGGTCCCGCTATTGCTTGGGAAATTACTTTTCTAGAAAATTATAAAAATATGGGCTTTGATGAGAACAGCAGGGAAGTAATAGCTTATAGAAAAGAACTTGAAGAAACGATTATTTCTTACAAAAAGATGCAAGCTGCTGGTATTCGTATTCTTGTTGGAGGTGATTATGGACTCAACATTACCCCTCATGGCACTTATGCAAAAGATCTAGAATATTATGTTACTCATTTTGGATTTACTAATGCAGAGGCAATTCATTCGGCTACAAGATTAGGTGGATTAGCTATGCATCCAGATGGTTCTCTTGGAACTCTGGAGGAAGGAAAACTTGCTGACTTAGTTGTTATAGATGGCAATCCGTTAGAAGATATTACAGTTCTACAAGACCACGATCGTATTGTTTCAGTTATGAAAGATGGTAAATTTTATAAAGATCTTTTGAAAAATGATATCCCTTATGAGATTAGTGATGATCAATTAAGTCTCGCATTACAACCCTCATCAAAATCAAGAAGAAAAAATGTTAGGGTAGTTAA
>CACANC010000040.1 GCA_902533755.1 uncultured PS1 clade bacterium | reverse complement strand
CATAAGGCCAACGATAAACCACTGGAAGTTCTTTACCAAAATTTCCATGCCCTGGAGGCATAGAAGGCGTTCTCCATTCAAGTGAATTGGCTTGCCAAGGATTTTTTTCTGCTGGAACTCCGTATTTTCTACTCCAAAACATATTTATGAAGAAAAAGATTTGTGCAAATCCTGTAACGAGTGCAGTCAAAGTTATAAAAATATTCAAATCTGCGGCAGATGAGGTATACAAAGCCTCCGTTTGACCCATCTCATAATATCTTCTAGGAACACCAATTAAACCAATATAATGCATTGGGAAATAAATTAGGTAAGAACCTAAGAAAGTAAACCAAAAATGCAGTTGTCCGAGGGTTTCATTATACATACGACCTGTCATAAGAGGAAACCAATGATAAATGGCTGCAAAAACAACCTGAACTGGTGCTATACCCATTACCATGTGAAAATGAGCTACGACAAAATATGTATCGGAAAGAGGTACATCTACTATGACATTTCCAAGAAATAGACCAGTCAAACCGCCATTCAAAAAAGTTATTATAAAAGAGATACAGAAAAGCATTGGAACAGTTAATGTTATGTTACCCTTCCAAAGAGTTAATACCCAATTATAAACTTTTATTGCTGTGGGTACGGCAATTATTAATGTTGTTGTAGCAAAGAAAAATCCAAAATAGGGGTGCATTCCACTAACATACATGTGATGTGCCCATACGATAAAACTTAGAGCTCCAATTGCTACTATTGCCCAAACCATCATACGATAACCAAAAATATTTTTTCTTGAATGAACAGAAAGAACATCAGAAACAATTCCAAAAGCGGGAAGAGCAACAATATAAACTTCGGGATGACCAAAGAACCAAAATAAATGCTGGAAAAGAATGGGACTTCCACCACCATAACTTAATTGTTCACCCATTTCGACCAAAGATGGCATAAAAAAACTTGTCATGAGTGTTTTATCTAAGATCATCATTATTGCGCTAACAAGAAGCGCTGGGAAAGCAAACATAGCTAAAACAGTTGCGGTAAAAATGCCCCAAACTGCCAGAGGCATTCTCATAAGTGTCATTCCTCTAGTTCTTGCTTGGAGTATGGTTACGATATAATTCAAACCACCCATTGTGAAGCCAACTATAAAAATTGAGAGAGAAATTAACATAAGAATAATTCCACTTTCTTGACCCGGTGTTCCTCCTAAAATTGCCTGAGGTGGATATAAAGTCCATCCAGCACCAGTTGGGCCTCCGGGAGTAAAAAAGCTAGCGACTAAAACTAAACACGCTAATAAAAAGGTCCAATAACTTATCATATTCAGATAAGGAAAAACCATATCTCTTGCACCAACCATAAGTGGTATTAAATAGTTACCAAAACCTCCTAAAAAAAGAGCTGTTAAGAAATAAACAACCATAATCATACCATGCATGGTTATGGCCTGATAATAAAAACCTTCACTTATTAGAGCTAGGCCAGGAAAGCCAATCTGCATTCTCATAATCCATGACAAAACAAGACCAATTAGAGCAATTGCGGTGGCTGTACAAAAATATTGTATACCTATTATTTTTGCATCTTGGGAAAAAACCTTTTCAGTCCACCAACTCTTAGCATGATAAAGATCCTGCTCTTCAACTTCTCTTTCTGGTATTATAGCATCAGACATTTCTTACCTCTTTCTATATTATTTATTTTCCGCAAATTTGTTAACATTTAAAGACGCGGACTCAATCGACTCCTTAAATGTCATTTGTTCAGATAACCATTCATTATAATTTGACTCATCATCAACAGAAACAAATCCTCTCATTGCATGATGACCAACACCACATAACTCAGCACAAAGTATTTCGTACTCTCCTGACTTTTCAGGAGTAAACCAATAATATGTAATCATTCCTGGAACCATATCCATTTTCCCTCTAAATTGAGGCACATAAAAGTTATGCAGAACATCAATAGATCGCAATAAAACTTTAACAGGCTGGTCAATTAATAGGTGAAGATCATCACCCTGTATTAAAACATCATCTTGACCATTTGGATCATTTGGATTCATTCCAAATGGATTCTCATCATTTATATTTCTAGCATCACTAGTACCCAGTATACCGTCTTCACCAGGTAATCTAAAGCTCCAATACCATTGTTGACCCATAACTTCTATCGGAACAACATTATCTGGAGGACTAACATATTCATCCCAAACAACTAAACCTGGGGCCAAGAGAGCAATAATTCCAACTGTAGTTACAGCTGTAAGAGTTATCTCAGTAGTTTTACTTTCCGGTTCATATGCCCCCCTCCTGCCAGGAACTTTTCTGAATTTATAAATACAATAAATCATAAAACCAATAACTGCTGCAAAAACAAATCCGGTCAAAGCAAAAGTAAGTTGGAGTATTGAGTCTATTCCACCCCAATTTGAAGCAATTGGTGTCCACCACCATGGGCTTAAAAGATGAAAAACTATTGACCCAAGAACTACAAGAAACATTACGAAAGCAATCATTTGGGGTAAGCTCCTTTATAAAAAATTCTTATCTAATAACAGATAATAAATATTGTTTTTATATTCAAGAGACAAATTACTTATAGTCAGTTTAAAGTCAAGATAAGAGCTATATTTGAATTAGGTCATTGTGGAAATAGATTTATTAATATAATAGATTGTTCATAGAATTGGATAAAAAAAATAAAACTCAAAACTAATATGTTTGCATCTGTAAAAAAAATCATTGAAATTTTTAAAGTTAGAATTAGCTTAACAATAACATTATGTGCAGTTTCTGGGGTTTTTATTATGCCTTACGACAATTCTTTCACATTAAATCAGTTTTTAATTTTGATATTTTGTACTTTTATATCCTCAGCGAGCTCTAGTGCTTTTAATCAATTTTATGAAAAAGATCTCGATAAATTAATGCCTCGAACATCTCAGCGACCATTTGCCACAGGTTTTTTTGAAACAAAAATATCTTGGTTAATAGGATTCTTTGCACTACTAATTTCTTCCTTACTATTAGCTGCATATTATTTGAATATAGCTACTGCAATCTATTTATTATTAGGCGCTCTATTTTATGGTTATATCTATACGATAGTTTTAAAAAGATCGAGTATATATAATATAGTTATTGGTGGTCTTGCTGGCAGTTTTGCAGTACTTGCAGGTTCAGCTGCTGTAGATCCAATGTTATCAGTTCCAGCAATAATTCTTTCTTTAATTCTTTTTCTTTGGACACCCCCTCATTTCTGGAGTTTGGCAATAGCGATAGAAGAAGATTATGCTAAAGCAAAAATACCAATGCTTCCAAATCTAATTGGGGCAAAAAGTTCCTCTTATGTCATTCTATCTCAAACTGTTCTGTTAATTATGATTTCATTCATTCCACTGTTATTTAATATGGGTATCATTTATCTATTTTTTGTTTTTGTTGGAGGTCTTTATTTTTTATGGAGAAGTATAGTTCTTGTCCAAGAAACAACTAAGAAAAATGCTATGTCTAATTTTTTTGCTTCTTTCATTCAGTTAGGATTACTTTTATTTGCTTGCATAATTGAAGGGCTTTTAAATTATATCTAATTTCAAATACTTGAATCTATTTGCTAATTGTTCTAATAATTAATAAGTAAAAATGCCTATGGAGAAAAAATTGAAAAAATCTGATCAAATTACAAAGAATGCTGCTTATGAAGCTGTAGCACCAGACGACTTTGCATCAATGATAGAAGTAGATAGATATGAACAACGATCGAGTGATTTTGATAAGATAATTTCAGATACTCATGCTCACTTCTGGGATCCTCTAGATACAAAATATATTGATTTTTCAGAAAACTTTGATGTCGAAAATAAATTACTTATGCCTGAAGAATTTCTTCCAGAATTACAGTGCCCATCTGTAATGAAATTGGATAAAAAATCTAAGATTAAACTTGCCAATGAGAGTTTCAGGTGGCAGATGTCAGCAATTCTTCATGGAGAGCAAGGAGCTTTAAATTTATCAGCAAGTCTCTGTCACATATTGAAAGATCAAGGAGCACAAGAATATGCCGCAAATCAAGCAAGAGAAGAGGCTAGACATGTTACAGGTTTTGCTAAATATATCAATTCTAGATGGGGTAAGCCACTCCCAGTTGGGCAAACTCTTGGTGATTTGCTAAGTGAATTAGTAAATGCACCAGAGGTCTATAAAAAAATTGTTGGGATGCAAATTCTAGTAGAGGGATTAGCAATGGGAGCTTTTGCAACAATTTATCAACACAGTTATGACCCGGTTTTGGTTAGGTTAATGCAATTAGTTATGACTGATGAAGCTTTTCATCATAAATTTGGAAAAATATGGGCTGACAAAACTATTCCTAAATTAGATGAGAATGAACAGAATATGATAGAGGATTGGGCGGCAAATTGTTTTCAAATTTTATTATTTAATCTTGTAAATCCTGAACAGAAGAAAATTATATATGATCAATTTGGTCTTAATTGGAAACAAGTGCTTGATGAGCTTACTGAAATCATAACTGATGATGATAGACGAGAAAGAATGAGGGAATCGACTGATATCTTTAGAGTGCTTGTTAAAACTCTCTTCAAGGCTGGTATTATTACTGATCGAACAAAAGATTTTTATTCATTATATGTTGATCTTGATGAATTAAAAGAAGAGGGAGATCGAATGGTTGGTGATGATATAGCTGATGAAGGACTTCAGTTCTTAAAAGAAATAAATTTCAAGGATAATTTTAGTAGGAACATTGCAGCAGAATAATTAATTTATATTTCTAATTATTATAAGCTCCATTTTCAATCAACAATATTTCAATTCTTTTAAATCGTTTAGATTTTGCCCAATCAAGTGCTGTTCTTCCAGTTAAATCAGTATCATCAGGATATGCACCCCCTTCCAATAAGGCCTTAACAGAATTAAATTTACCTTCTCTTGAAGCAATTATTAGTGGAGTTTGACGGTTTGGTCCTAATTTATTCGGATCAGCCCCATAACTTATTAATGTTTTTATCAAGTTGGGATCATCCTTAAATACAGCAAGAGATAGAGCGGTCCGATTTTCTTGATCTTTCATATTAACTCTTGCACCTTGCTTTAATAAAAATAATACCATATCTACTCTTGAGCGCTCAATGGCAAGTAACAATGCCGGTACTTCGTCAAAATCTCTTTCATTAATAGAAGCTCCAGAATTTAATGCTGAAACTAAATCTTGAAGTCTACCGGTTTTAACAGCCGTTACAAGAGCTCCTTCCTTAAAAGGACTATCATTAAAACCTCCATATTGAGCATTGATAGAAATAAAAGGAATAAAAAATAATATCAAAAAACTCACTATCAGAAATTTTTTCATTTTTTTTACCTTATTATTGAAATTAATGGATTTTAATACATTCTTATTATACATACATCTACATGTTTCAAAAATATTTTTTAATTTTATTAGCTGCTGCTTTAATATCTTTTGTATTATACCTTTTTGGAACTTTTTTCATTTCTTCAAATAGAAGTTATACCCAGGGTAAAGTTGCTACAGAAATTGAAAACCAAGAAGGAATACCTGGTGGTCACTTTAGATTAAGAACTCATGATGGAAAAATTTTTGATACAATGGAAAATCAAGATCCCATGCTAATATATTTTGGTTTTACATATTGCCCTGATGTTTGCCCTATTACATTACTGACCATGGCAAATGTTCTAGATAAATTAGAGAATGAAGAAATCACTCCTCTTTTTATTACAGTGGACCCAGAACGTGACAATGAAGAAATTTTATCAAATTATGTTACTGCTTTTCATGATGAAATAATTGGTTTAACAGGCACAATTTCAGAGATAAATAAAGTTACCTCAGATTGGAAAGTATATTTTAAAAAAGAAAATAACATTGATATGCCCGACAATTACTCTGTTAATCACTTAGATATTATATTTATTGCTAATAAGAATGCGGAATTTGTTGATTTTATAAAACCTAATACATCTTCTGAAGATGTAATTAAAAAATTAATAAAAGTTATCCCACAAATAAAAGGCTAGAACCTATATATCTAAATTTGCCACTAAATCACCTGACTCAATACTATCTTGGATAAACTCTCTTCTTTTTATTACCTCATCTCCCATGAGATCGGCAAATATACCACTATTATCAACTCCAGAATCAATCTTTACACGTAAAAGTCTTCTAGATTCTGGATCTAAAGTTGTGTCCCAAAGCTGTTCAGCATTCATTTCACCCAAACCTTTGTAACGTTGTATTTGTAATCCTTTTCTTCCTTCTATAAAGATTGATTCTATCAAATCAATTGGCCCATTAATTATGTAGCTTCTTCCATCTCTTTCAAAAATATTAGAAGATTCCTTATCTACAAATGGAAAAAATTGTTTTATATCATTAGATATTTTTTCAAGTCTTCTCGAGTCTGAAGAATCAAATAAACCTCTGCCAATACTCATATTTTCACTAACTCCTCTAACTTCCCTTGAAACC
>CACANC010000039.1 GCA_902533755.1 uncultured PS1 clade bacterium | reverse complement strand
TCTTAGATCAAGACTCAACAGATTTACATTTAGAAGTTTTGATTAACTGGAATAAAGATGCACCAAAGGGATCACCAGAAGGAGGGTTCATTCCATACTTAAAAGTTAAGGCTGTATTAACAAATTTAAGAAATAATAATAAGGAAGAATTTTTATTAACACCTCATATTAATTTAGTAGATAATTATCATTATGCTTCAAATATCAAGCTATCAGGTAAAATTAAAGATAATTATAATATTGAATTTTTTATTTCACCCCCAAATGAAGGTGAATTAGGCTATCACTATGATTGGGTTAAAAAGGTAAATTATCCTATAATTCAGCCATTTTCTTATCTATTTAAAAATTTAAATTTCCAAAAAATAATTAATCTAAAAAGAAGGTAATTTTCTAGTTGCAAATGATTCTTAATTGCGCTAGTAATTGCGAATGATTATTAATAACAAAATCATATTTTAATTATTTGGGGAGAAAACCAATGAAAAAATTAATTTTATGTACTTTTGCTTTTGCTCTAATAGCATCAAATACTTCTTCATTTTCACAGGATGTAGAAGAAATTGTTGTTAAGGGTAAAGTACTTTATTCAGATCAGGTTACGGCATTAAAAACACCTGTTCCTATTATTGATGTGCCACAAACTCTATCAATTGTTACGGATGATGAAATTCGTAAACAAGGTTTTAGAGAGCTTGGAGATATCGTTCGCTATACTCCAGGTGTTAATACATCTCAAGGTGAAGGTCACCGAGATTCTATCGTCTTTAGAGGTGTAAGGTCTACTGCAGATTTTTATCTTGATGGCGTAAGGGATGATGTTCAGTATTACCGTTCATTATATAACTTAGAGCAAGTGGAAATTCTTAGAGGACCTAATGCTCTTTTATTTGGGCGTGGTGGTACTGGTGGTATCATTAACAGGGTTACTAAAAAAGCTGTCTTAGATGAGCAGTTTGGTTCATTTGATATGGGCGCTGACTCTTTTGGAGCATTTGATTTTGCTGTGGATTATAATGTATCTACTGGTGAAAAATCTGCTTTAAGAATTAACTTTCATAGTGACACTTTAGAAAATCACAGAGATTATTTTGATGGTGATCGTTATGGATTTAATCCAACTTTAAGACTAGAGCTTAGTCCTGTAACAACATTAGATTTATCTTATGAACACGCTGACCATGAGAGATTTATCGATCGTGGTGTGCCTACACTTAATGGAGAACCAGTTGAAGCTTTTGAGGAAATAGTTTTTGGTGACACTGATACCAACTTACAAACACTTAGAGCTGATATTTATCGCTTAAATTTAAGTCATGAGTTTTCTGACACTAGAAAAGGCAATCTTGTTGTTCAGTACAGTGATTTTCAAAAAATGTATAAAAATTATTATGCATCAGGTTACTCCGGTGGAGACACATTTACAGCGGATGGTTATAAAGACCCTACAGAAAGAACTAATTTAATAATTTCTGGTAACATTGTTAATGAGTTTCAAACTGGATCAGCAAAACATACTTTATTAGTTGGAGCTGAAATTATTGATACTGAAAATGAAAACTATCGTTACAACACATTCTTTATCACTACAGAAGATGATAACGAAGTATTCAATATCACTAGACCAATAAACTTTGGAGTAAATGCGGCCGGTGTCAGAACTTATAACGACTTTACCGCAGACCTTAAAAGCTCTACAGAGTCAGATATTGAAGTAACTTCTCTTTACATTCAAGATCAGATTGATGTGACTGATAAATTTAAAATATTGTTAGGCGGTCGATTTGATAATTTCGATATTACTGTAAGAGATGTTAAAAAAGGAACTTCTGAGTCTAGAGAAGACGAAGAATTTTCACCAAGAGCTGGTTTGATATTTAAACCACAAGAGAATGTATCTCTTTATGTAAGCTATGCTGAAAGTTTCCTTCCAAGATCTGGTGAGCAGTTCAAAAAACTTGACGCAAACGCTGCTAGATTAGATCCAGATGTGTATGAAAGCACTGAAATTGGAGTAAAGTGGGATATCAGACCTGGATTAAGCTTTACCGCTAGTTACTTCGATAGTGAGCAAACAGTAGCTACTCGCGACAGTGATACAGGAGAAAATTCTGAGATTGTTGGTTTGCAAGTTGATGGTATTGAACTTGAACTTAAAGGGCAAGTTACAGAAAAACTATCAGTAGCTATAGGTTATAGTGATCTTGATGGTGAAACAGCTAAAGGCGGTGAACCAAGAGAAATACCAGAATATACAGCTTCTCTATGGGCGACATATGAAGTTAATGATCGCTTTGGTATAGGTTTTGGAGTTACAGCACAGGGTGAATCAAATATTAAAAATGATAAGCCAGGTTTAATACTTCCTGATTATACTAGAGTGGATTTTGCAGCATATTATGACCTTGCTGATGATCTAAGTATTCAATTAAATGTAGAAAATGTGACAGATGAACTTTATTTCCCACATTCTCACAGTACTCATCAAGCATCAGTAGGTGAGCCTTTGAATGCTCGTATTTCACTAAGGAAAACATTCTAACTTTTATGAATAATCTGTCTGCATAGTTATTAGGGCATCTATGTAGACAGTAAGGAGAGGGGTACGATGACTAGACATTTGCGAGATTTGACATCCACTGAAAATCTTTTAGTAGTAAGCTCAAGATTCTGGTTCAAAGCTCATATGTTTAGGTGTAATACCCCTCTAATTCTTTTAAGAGATGTTTTTAAATCTGCTAATTTATCAAATTCTATTAGAGATTTTCATTCAATAATGATGGCTGTAGCTCATATGACAAAATCTAAATTATCGCCAAATTATCAAACCCCAGTAACTGGTGTTGCAGAGGAATTATTAATTAAAATAATTAGACTTGCTCAAAGAGGTGATGATGAGGAGCTCAATAAAATATTCTCTAAATTCTTTTTTGAGGGCGACTCCGCACACTTTATTAATGCAGCCAACAATGTAGCTGAAAATTTTTTCAGAAATAATCTTATTATTAAGAGCGATGTAAATGAAAATATTTTTTATCAGGAATTAGATAGAAAAGAATATGCAGTAAACTAATTGTCTAGCTATATCTCTTCCCCCCTAAGTTAAGAATGCTAGATTATGTGAGAGATAACTCTCACTAAAGATAAGGGTCAAGGATTTATCTTTGGCCCTTATTATATTTGATTATGGATTATTTGTTCTTCAACCCTATCAAAACCAAGAATATTCCATGCTTCATCAATAGAATTAACAAAACTTTCAATATCTTTCTTAGAATGTTTTGGTGTTATTGTTACCCTTAATCTTTCATCGCCTTTAGGAACAGTTGGGTAGAAAACAGGTTGAATATAAATTCCAAATTTATCTAAAAGCAATTTTGATATTTGTTTACACTCTAGAGGACCTTTGACAAGGATTGGAACAATATGACTGTCATTATCAATAAATGGGACTTGAATTGATTTTAAGCCTTCTCTAATAAATCTTGAATTTCTTCTAATTCTTAATCTCAAGGTTTCAGATTCTTTACTTAGCTCAATACTTTTTATTGATGCTGCAGCAATTGAAGGATTTATTGATGATGTAAAAATAAAACCTGATGCGAAACTTCTGATATAATCGATGATATTTGCGTTAGCAGCTACATAACCACCTAATTGACCAAAGGATTTTGATAATGTACCGTTAATAATATCTATCTGGTCACTTAATCCTAATTCCTCTGCAATTCCTCTTCCTTCATTCCCATATAAACCAACTGAATGCACTTCATCGAGATATGTTATTGCATTATATTTCTTGGCTAAACGAACAATTTCTTTCAATGGCGATCTAATACCTTCCATAGAATAGATTGATTCACAAATAATAAGTTTTGGGGCATCGATATCAGTTGCCTCAAGTAAACTTGAAAGATGATCCATATCGTTATGTTCAAAAATATGATATTGAGCCTTGCTATTTCTAATACCTTCAATAAGTGAGGCGTGATTCAACCTATCAGAAAAAATTTCAATACCTTCAATATTTCTGCATAAGGTAGCAATTGTAGCTTGATTAGCGGTGTAAGCTGAAGGAAAAACCAATGCCGCTTCTTTATTATGTAATTCTGCTAATGTTTGCTCTAATTTAACATGATAAGAAGATGTGCCAGAAATATTTCTAGTTCCGCCCGATCCAGTTCCCAATTTATTGATGACATTAATGCAAGAGTCTAAAACCTCAGGATTCTGACTCATATTTAAATAATCATTTGAACACCATATTTCTACTTCTCTATCATTACCATCAACGGTTTCAAGAGCTTTAGGAAACATATTTTGCACTCTATCAATTGATCTAAAGGTTCTATATAAACCTTCATCTTTAAGAGTCTTAAGTTCCTCTTCAAAAAATTTATCGTAGTCCAAAGCTTGTCCCCTTTATGCGTTAAATAGGATTAGCACCCATCTTTATAAATATAAATAACAAAAATAATATTATTTTATTTTCTTTAGACAATATGTCGCATAGTAGTAACAAATTAGTTAAAATAGGCAATAAATACACTATAAAAATATAATAATGATTAAAATTATCTCCAGAAAAAGCGACTTAGCTGTTATTCAGGCTGAGATTGTGGCTAATGCTTTAAAACAGGCTAATAAAGATATTTCTGTATCTTTTATTAAAAAAGAAACTGAGGGAGATATCGATCAATTAACATCATTAAGTAAGTTATCAAATATTGGTGTATTTACTAATGATATTAGAGAATCACTTTTAAATAATGAGGCTGATTTAGCAGTTCATTCTCTTAAAGATCTCCCAATTGAAGATCAAAATGATACCTTAATTGTTTCTATGCTAGAGCGAGCTGACTCAAGAGATATTTTATTCCTAAAAAAAGACATATTTGAAAATTATAATAATAAAGAATTAAGAATTCTTACTTCATCACCCAGAAGAGTTTACAATTTTTCAAATTTCTTAGAATCTTTAATCCCTTTTAACCCAAGTAATATAACTTTTGAGGATGTTAGAGGTAATATTCCTACAAGACTAACAAAATTGTTAAATGGAGACTGCCAAGGGTTGATCGTTGCTAAAGCTGCAATTGACAGATTAATAGCATATGGAAATAAAGATATTTCAACTAAAATACTATCATACCTTGATGATTTGCTCTGGATGATTATTCCGTTATCCTTAAATCCATGTGCTCCTGGTCAAGGAGCAATTGCTATAGAAGTAAATTCAAAAAGGAAAGATATTATTGAGTTAGTTGATAAAATTAATCACATCGAGACATTTTCTCAAGTTGCAAAAGAGAGAGAGATTCTTCAAAATTATGGAGGAGGCTGTCATCAAAAGATTGGTGTAAGTATTGAGTCAAAACTTTTTGGACAAATTCTTACTATAAAAGGTCAAACTGAAGAAGGATTAGAAATTAAAAAAAGAGAGCTTGTAAATCAAATCACTGATTGGAAAAATATTCCGGAATCAAGTTTTTTTCCTTCTAACTTAAGTAAGTACAAATTGTTTGAAAGAAAATTAATTAATAAAAATTTAAAAAAAATTAATAAACTTAAGAATACAAATATTTATGTTAGTAGAGAAAATGCTTTGCCAAAAAATCAGAATATTGAATTAACGAATGTTGTCTGGACAAGTGGAGTTAAAACATGGAAAAAATTGGCTAAAAAGGGTTATTGGGTAAACGGTTCTTCGGATAGCCTAGGAGAAGACGATCCAGAAATTAAATGTTTATCAAAAAATAAGAAGTGGGTTAAGTTAACTCATAATCTGACGCAAAAGAATTATTTCAAATTACATAAAGATCCACAAAATGCTCGTATTATCGCTACCTATGAATTAAAACCAGTTAATATGATTGAAGATTTAAATGAAAAGACCCATTTTTATTGGATGAGTGGCTCAGCTTTTAAATTGGCCTTAAAAAATTATCCTAAAATAATAAATGCCAATCACTCTTGTGGACCAGGAAATACTCTTAAAACTATTAAAAAGTATATAAATAAAAATAATATAAATATTTTCCTTTCATATGAAGATGCTCTAAAAAATGTAACAAGGCCTGGCGATAAAAAATGAAAATATACAATGAAAGATTTAGTAATGCTTTAGAGCATATCCCGCAAAAGATACCCCCTATATGGTTTATGAGACAGGCAGGAAGATATCACTCTCATTATCAAAATTTAAAAAAAAGTTATAGCTTCGAAGAGTTATGTAAAAATCCTGATTTAGCAGCTGAAACAGCTCTAGGCCCAATAAATGATTTTGATTTTGATGTCGCAATTTTATTTAGTGATATTTTGTTTGTTCTTGAAGCATTGGGTATGTCATTAAAATATGATCCCGGACCTATTTTTGGTAAATTTATTGATGAAAATAATTATGAAGAATTAAAATCTCCAGAAAATGCAATTAAGGAAATGAATTTTCAAGAAAATGCTTTATTAGCGACAAGAGATTTACTACCTGATCATAAAAGCCTAATTGGTTTTGTTGGCGGTCCATGGACAGTTTTATCATATGGTCTTGGTTTGAATAAAGGTATTCAATATCAAAACAATTACTCTAATAGTTTTGTTTTTAAAGTCCTTTCAGAAAAAATTATTCCTTTAATTAAATACAATATTTCACTTCAACTAAATGCAGGGGCAGAAGTTGTTATGATTTTTGA
>CACANC010000038.1 GCA_902533755.1 uncultured PS1 clade bacterium | reverse complement strand
CTATACCTGCATATAAAAAAACAAATGATTATGTTCCCGAAATTGATAAAGATTATCTTTTTAATAAAGATACAACTTTAGCGATTTTAGCAGGATTTAAACATGATCGACGTGTTATGATACAAGGATATCATGGAACTGGTAAATCAACACATATTGAACAAGTTGCAGCAAAACTAAATTGGCCATGTGTAAGAATAAATTTAGACAGTCACATAAGTAGAATTGATTTAGTAGGTAAAGACATGATTGTTTTAAAAGATGGAAAACAAGTAACAGAATTTCGTGAGGGTTTATTACCATGGGCCATACAAAACCCAGTTGCTCTTGTTTTTGATGAATATGATGCTGGAAGACCAGATGTCATGTTTGTAATTCAAAGAATTTTAGAAATCTCAGGTAAATTAACTTTATTAGATCAAAATAGAATAATTAAACCACACCCATTTTTTAGACTTTTTGCAACAACAAATACAGTTGGCTTAGGTGATACAACTGGCCTATATCATGGCACTCAACAAATTAACCAAGGCCAAATGGATCGATGGTCAATTGTAAGTGCATTAAATTATTTACCCCACGAAGATGAACTTGGAATAGTTTCGACTAAAGCAAAATCTTTTAACAATAAAGATGGTAAAGAAATTATATCAAAAATGATAAGAGTCGCTGAACTAACAAGAAATAGTTTTGTTAATGGAGATATATCAACGGTTATGAGTCCAAGAACTGTTTTAACATGGGCACAAAATTCAGAAATATTTGATGATGTCGGGTTAAGTTTTAAATTAACTTTTCTTAACAAATGTGATGAGCTTGAAAGGCATACAGTGGCTGAATTTTACCAAAGATGTTTTGGTGAAGAGCTGAAAGATTACGAATCCACCTCAAAAGAAGAGGAAAATGAAATCAAATAACCAAAATGATCTCGATGAATTCAAAAGAGCGCTTACTATGGCAATGCGTTCCATTTCAAAAGAAGATGAATTAACTGTAAGCTTTGGAGCTGAAACAGGGAGCGTTAACGGCCTTAAGGCAAGATTACCGTTGCCAAATAAAAGTATGAGCAGCAAACAACTAAACTCCTTAAGAGGAGAAGCTGACTCGATTGCCTTATTTGTTGCACATCATAAAGAAGATGTATCAAAAAAATACTTACCTGAAGGTCAAAAAGCTCGTGAAATATTTAATTCACTTGAAAAAATTCGTTGTGAAGCAATTGGATCAAAAGAAATGGCAGGTGTTGCAAAAAATCTATATCAGATGGAGAGAACAAAATTAAAAAGAAAAGAATTAGGTTACACAAAAAAAGAAGGTGAAGAGAATTTCTTAGAGGCATTAAACTATATTGTAAGAGAAAAGCTTACAGGTGAAGTAATAAATGAAACAAAGCCTACTATTGAAGCCTGGAAAGATTGGATAGAGGAAAGAGCAGAAAAAACAATTGATAATTTATCAAATGAAATTGATGACCAATTAGCTTTTGCAAAAATTATCAGAAAGTTAATTGGGGAATTAGAATTAGGAGACGAATTAGGAGACGAACCTGATGATGATAATGAAAATGCAGATCAAGACGAAGAATTATCAAATAATCAAGAAGAGGAACAAGATCAAAATGATGAATCTAGTGAGCAATCACCAGATTCATCAGAAATGGATATGAGTGATGATGAAGAAATAATTCAAAGTGATATGATTGAAATAGGCGATGAAGAAGATATTGATAATGAAGAATTAACTAAAGCTATAAGAAACCAAGGGGCAGAAGAGAATAAAAAAAGAGAAATTCCATATAGAATATTTACTAATAAATTTGATGAGGAAATTAAAGCTTTAGATTTATGTGAACTGGATGAGTTAGATAGATTAAGGGAATATTTGGATCAACAATTACAACACCTTCAAGGTGCTGTAACTAGACTTGCAAATAAACTACAAAGAAAACTTCTTGCTCAGCAAAACAGGTCATGGGAATTTGATCTTGAAGAAGGCCTTTTAGATGTATCTAAACTTACAAGAGTAATTATTGATCCAACATCACCATTATCTTTTAAAATGGAAAAAGATATTGAATTTAAAGATACAATAGTTTCTTTATTAATCGATAATTCTGGCTCAATGAGAGGGAGACCAATAACTATTGCGGCAATGTGTGGAGATATTCTTGCAAGAACTCTCGAAAGATGTGCAGTAAAAACAGAAATACTTGGCTTTACAACTAAAGCGTGGAAAGGCGGAAGGTCGAGAGAAAAATGGCTAGATGAAGGTAAATTACCTGCTCCAGGAAGATTAAATGATTTAAGACATATTATATATAAAACAGCTGATGAACCTTGGAGAAGATCTAAAAGAAATCTAGGTCTTATGTTAAGAGAAGGTCTTTTAAAAGAAAACATCGATGGTGAGGCATTAGATTGGGCTTATAAAAGATTACAAATGAGATCTGAACAAAGAAAGATTTTAATGGTAATTTCTGATGGGGCTCCTGTTGATGATTCTACTTTGTCAGTAAATGCAGGAAATTATCTTGAAAGACATTTAAAACATATGATTTCTAAAATTGAGAAAGATGACACAATTGAATTAGTCGCAATTGGTATCGGTCATGATGTAAATAGATATTATAAAAGAGCTGTAACAATTGTTGATGCTGAACAACTTGGTGGAGCGATTACAGAACAATTAGCCGATTTGTTTGATGAAAATCATAATGGTAAATTAGGAAAAAAAATGAGACTTGTTTCCTAACTTTTAAGGAGCTTATTTTTAAGTCTTTTTGCTTTAGGAGATAAATTATTATCTTTTGACTTTATTAGGAAATTATCTAGGCCTCCGGCATGTTCAACCGACCTTAAAGCATTAGCACTAATTTTAAACCTAACAGTAAGATCTAATTTTTCACTTACTAAGCTTACATTATTTAAATTAGGAAGAAATTTTCTTTTAGTTTTATTATTAGCATGACTAACATTATTGCCAGTCATTACCTTCTTGCCACTAAGTTCACATACTCTAGCCATTATATTATCCTCAAACTAAAAGAGTTTTTATATGTCTAATTCATTCCAGTCAAGTTTAAGAAAATTAATTTTTGGATATATTTTTTAGATAATTTATAGCTTCAGTAACATTATTCTCACTTGCTTCACGAATAAACCTCATAGCTTTCCTCTTATCTTGTTCTACACCAAGCCCCTTCATATATAACAAGCCAAGTCTATAAGTAGCATTATAATAAGTATAATTATCTTTACCATCATCATGTGCTCTTGCTTGTCTGTATAGTTTAACAGCCTCTCTATAATCCCTTCTCCCAGAAAATCCATTTTCATAACCTTTAGCAACTTCTAAAAGACCTGGGCCATAGTTCTGTAAAGATGATCTTTTGAAGAAATCCATAGCCAAAGCCAAATTCTTTTCAATAGCTTTTCCGTCTCTTAACCAAGTAGCATATACATATTGAGCTCTATCTAAACCACCTAATGCAGCTTTTTCATAAAATTGTATTGCTTTGTCTTCATCAATTTCAACCCCTCGTCCTTTTGCATAAATAACGCCCAAATTATATGTTGCACTTGTATAGCCGGAGTTAGATGACTCTTCAAAAAGTTTTAATGCTTTCGAGAAGTCTTGTCCAACTCCCTGACCGCTGTAATATAGTGCTCCGAGAAAAAATTTAGCTTCAGCATTTCCCTCATCTGATTGAGCTCTTAAAATTTTAATATCTGTATTAATAGAAAGCTGTGAATATCCAGAATTAAAACTGAAAATACTAAAAAGGATAAAGATTATAATTTTCATATTATGATTTACCTTTAATAAATTTAAATAAATGACCTGCAACTTTTCGAATTTGTATTTCTTCTGAACCCTCTGTAATACGATATCTCCTATGGTGTCGATATATATGTTCAAAAGGTTTATATCTTGAATAACCCATTCCACCATGCACCTGCATAGCTTGATCAGCAGCATTACAAACTAATCTATTTGCTCTATAGTTGCACATTGAAACCTTATCAGATAGGTGAACTGCAACTTCAGGCTTAGTCATTTGGTCCATTTGCCAAGCAGTCTTATAAACTAGATTCCTAATCATCTCACACTCGGTGTTGAGTTCCGCTAATGGAAACTGTATGGCTTGATTTGTCGACAATGGCTTTCCAAATGGTTTTCTCTCTTTTGCATATTTTACACTTTCATTTATACAAAATTGTGCTGCACCAACCCCTGAAGCGGCTTGTCTAATTCTATTTTCATGTACAAAATGTTGTGCTAATTCTAAACCTCTATCCAATTTTCCAAAAATTGCATCGTCTGGAACCCAAATATTTTTAAGACTAATCAAAGCATGATCAGTTGGCATATTGAAAGTCCACAAGAACTCCTCAACAATGAAACCCTCATGATTTGTTGGAACAAGAAAACAAGTAATGCCTAACGCTGACCCATCATCTCCGTTTGTTCTTGCAAAAATCATATCATAGTTTGCTTTATGAATTCCTGTATTCCAAGTCTTTGATCCATTGATTAACCAGCCATCTACTCCATCACGTTGCTCTGGAACTGCTCTAGTTTCCATCCATGTTGCGTCAGAGCCATGATCTGGCTCAGTTAAACCAAAGGCAATTCTATGAGTTCCTGCAAGCATACCATTAATAAATTCATCGTTTTGTTTTTCAGTTCCAAAATCTCTAAACATCAAAACTTGAGGAAAATTTCCTACTATAGAGTTTTCATTTTGAAGATCATTATGAAGACCAAGACCTTTCTGTGCTAAGTGCTCTCTAATAATTGCCATTGATAAATTTGAACCATTCTTTCCACCATATTCCTTTGGTAGCCCGTACCTAAGATGTCCAGCTTTATCTGCGGTCAATCTCATTTCATGTAATAAAGACTCCCAGTCCTCAGAAGGTAAGCCATTTCTATCCCAATCAGTTCTTGAGTCTTCTCTTCGATGATCAAAAAATCTAATATTGTCATCTTTATTTTCTAAAGGTTTAATTTCTTTCTCAATAAAATCATCTAGTTCATTTAAATATTTCTGAATATCTTTAGGTATATCAAAATCCAAATTCTACTCCACTTTTTGATAAAAAGATTACATGAAAAAAAAGATTTTTGTTATAATTATTTATTAGTGTTTTAAAAATTTATGTATACAAAATGTAGTATAGAACAGAACAAGAAAACAATAGTGTAGGTGATTCGGTCATGTAATGTTCACTTCATATCCATATAACTCAAATATACAAAATACTATATATAGTATATAACACCATAATTTATTGAGCTTGAATAATTAATATAATTCCGTAAATAAAGATTATGAATATTAACGCTGCACTTGGTCCCACAAATACCGGTAAGACATTTTACGCAATAGAGAGAATGACATCTTACAAGTCAGGAATTATTGGTCTTCCACTAAGGCTACTAACAAAAGAAGTTTTTGACAAAATTTCTAAAAAAGTAGGGCCTTCTAGAACAGCAATGATTACTGGTGAGGAGAGAATTATACCTCAAAATCCAAAATATTGGATTTGTACAGTAGAATCTATGCCTACAAATATTCCAGTAGATTTTGTTGCAATCGATGAAATACAATTATTAAACGATCCAGAGAGAGGTTATGCTTTCACAGAAAAAATCCTTCAAATGAGAGGAATGCATGAAACTCTTTTGATGGGTTCCGATACCGTTGAAAAATTACTAAAAAAACTTGTACCAAAAATAAAGTTCATCAACAGGTCAAGATATTCAAAACTATCATATTCTGGATATAAAAAAATTACTAACCTTCCAAGACGAAGTGCTGTCGTAGCCTTTTCTATGGACTCCGTTTATTCAATTGCAGAAGTTATAAGAAAACATAAGGGTGGTGTGGCTATAATTATGGGAGCCCTAAGTCCTAGAACAAGAAATGCACAAGTTAAAATGTATCAAGATGGAGAGGTTGATTATATTGTTGCAACAGATGCAATTGGCATGGGATTAAATTTAGATCTAAACCATGTTGTATTTGCTGAAAACAGAAAGTTCGATGGAAAGCAATATCGAAATTTAAATGCTCATGAATTAGGTCAGATTGCTGGTAGAGCTGGAAGATATAAAAAAAATGGTACATTTGGTGTTACTGCAGAAGTAAATGATTTAGATATAAAAAGTATCTTAGCGATTGAAAATCACGAATATGAAAAGAAGAAATTTGCTTTTTGGAGAAACAACAAATTAAATTACGATAATTTAGAAAAGCTAATTTATTCTTTAGAGATAGATTCTGGGAATCACTTATTAAAAAAATCACCTCCTGCAGAGGACTTTAAAACATTAAAGAAATTATCTGAGAATGAGAAAGTTCGGAAATCTCTTGATAATCAAGATAATCTTAAGCTTTTTTGGGAATTATGTCAGATTCCTGATTTTAGACAAAATAATGAGATCTATCATCATAATGTAATTGAAAATATATATTTTCACTTACTTGAAAAAGGTAAATTATCTGATGAAGCGCTGGATAAATACACTAAAAGACTTAATGCAGGAAATTTAGATGATATCTATTCTATATCTGAAAAACTATCAGAAATTCGTACTTGGTCATTTGTATCAAATAAATCAAATTGGGTTACAAACTCTAATGATTGGCAAGTTAAAGCTAGAAATATAGAAGATGACTTATCAGACTATCTGCATCAAGCACTTACTGAAAGATTTGTTGATATTGATTCGAAGAAACTCTTTCAACAATTTGATAATCAAAATGAATATTTAGCCGGAATTAATGACAATGGTGATGTAACGGTTAATGCTGATTACTATGGTAAAATTGAAGGACTTAAATTTTTATCAAAATCAAATATTACAAATAAAAAAATACAAAATACACTTAATTCAATAACTACAAATGAAATAAAAAATAGAATAGCAAAAATTATTAAAGCTCAATCAAGTGATCTTAGTTTAGATAATACTATGATTATTAACTATAAAAATGAACCTATAGCTAGATTAATAAAGGGCAAAAACATACTGAAGCCAGATATAGAATTACTTATTGAGTTTGGTATTGAGGAGAATCTAACAAAACCATTAAAAAGTGTTATCTTAAACTGGATAAATGAAAAAATTAGCCAAGACTTATTCAGCTTAATAAAGTTAGAAAAATCCGATCTTAAAAAGCAAGAAAAGGGAATAGCTTATAGAATTGTTGAAGAATTAGGTGTAATTGATCGCAAAAGTATGAATAGGGAGATAGATAATT
>CACANC010000037.1 GCA_902533755.1 uncultured PS1 clade bacterium | reverse complement strand
AGTAAATAAATAACTTAAACAATTAAATTATGAAAATAGATCAATTAATATTATCTAATTAGCTATTAAATCTTCTTCATTATGAATAAAAAATCGATAAATAATAATCATGCCAATATTAAATAATGCATGAATAGCCAATACTTGAGCAGCCAATAGCTCAATTGATATAATTCCTGAATAAATTATAGATAAAACCAATACAGACCTTATAAATTCGTAAATGATAGCATTAGCCTTATTTGATAAAGCTAAAGAAATTATTACTGATGAGACAAAAAGAGAAATACCAAAGATGGTAGTTTCTAAGAAACTTTGGCTTTTTAAAGTGAAAAAAACTACAAGCGTCATAAAAGGAATAAAAATCAATTGTATCCAAACAAATTTCATAAGGTTAGGGGATATTCTTGGATCAAATTTCTCATTTTGATCAATATCTCTATAAGGGAATTTCTTTTCAACATCTTCTGGACGCCAAGTAGTCCTTGAAAACCAAACTTTTACTTTATCTCTCCAATTTTTTGTACGGTATGAGTCTTTCGCCATATTAATAAATACTTCAATATTTGCCCATAAAGGATTCCAACTTCTTAATGCTTTAACAGTTCCGTATACAGGCTTTAAGTCATCTCTTTCTTCACAATATGTTCCAAAAAATCTATCCCATAGAATAAAAACACCTCCATAATTTTTATCAACATATTCAGGATTCTTAGCGTGATGTATCCTATGGTTGCTTGGGGTTATAAAATATCTTTCATACCATCCTAATTTACCAATATGTTCTGTATGAACCCAAAATTGGTAAATCAGATTTAAACCGCCTACAGCAACAAATACAGGCGAAGGTATTCCAACAAGAAGAATCGGTACAAAAAATATCCATTTCCATAAAAAACCTGAACTAGTTTGTCTTAATGCCGTTGAAAGATTAAATTCTTCTCCATGATGATGAACAACATGTGTTGCCCAGAGAAACTTATATTCATGGTGCAATCTATGCATCCAATAATATAAAAAATCATACAAAAAAAATGCAAAAACCCATGTAAATGGTGAGTTAATAGATAATTGAAAGAGATCCATATTTGTAGCAACATATGAAAATGTAATACCTTGAAACCCAAGGTTTAATATTGTTGGAAATCTGCTGATTAAGCCGATATTGATACTCGTAATTGTATCATTTAATCTATAATTATTTTTACCTTTTGCATAACCATAGAGTAATTCAACACAGATCATCAAAAAGAAAATAGGAATAGCTAAAAATATGAGAAATGATTTATCCATGTTTTTTTTTAATTTTTCATTTTTTATATAATATTTGTTAAATTGTAAACAAAGGGAAATATTATGGGTGTAAAACTACCAGATTCAAATGATGAAAATTGCCTAATTCTTTTTGAAAAAGTTGAAAAGGATTTATTTTCCTATTCTGATAGTATTAAAATTAAAAATATTGATCAAAACTTTTTTAAAGAAATAGTAATTCCTATAGCTGTATATTTAAATTCATTAGAAAAGACTTCAAAACCTTTATTGATAGGCCTTACAGGCGGGCAAGGTTCAGGTAAAACGACATTATCTGACTTTGTTCAGTTGGCCTTAAAAAAAGGATTTAAAAAAAGAACTACAGGATTCTCAATTGATGATATATACAAATCTCAAAGTGATAGAGAATTACTTGGAAAAAAAATTCATTCAATGTGTAAGGTTAGGGGCGTACCTGGTACTCATGATGTTGACCTTGGTTTAAAGACAATAGATTCCTTAAATTATGCCACAAATGAAATGATTACATCAATTCCTGTTTTTTCTAAGCCATTAGATAAGCATTTACCCGAGAGCGAATGGGTGCAATACAAAGGAAAACCAGATTTTATTTTTTTTGATGGATGGTTTTGTGGAGCTAAGCCAATTTCTGAAAAAAATTGGTCACCACCTTTAAACGAGCTAGAAGAAAAACAAGATCCAGATGGAGTTTGGTCAAAGTGGTATAATAGAGAATTATCGGGAGATTATCAGGAATTGTTTAACAGTTTTGATATATTGCTCATGATTAAGGTACCAAGCATGGAACATATTTTTGAAAGTAGATGGATACAAGAAAAAACCCTTGAAAAAAATCTTACTGATCCAGAAATGAAAAAGAAAATTATGACAAAGGAAGAGGTTATTCATTTTGTTATGCATTATGAAAGGTTAACAAGATATGTTTTGGAAGAAATACCAAAATTTGCTGATATAGTATTGCATAGGGATAATGAATTTAATTTTAAACTAATGTAAGGGAAGCTATGGAAGAGAATAATTTACCAAAAATTATTAGGGCACAAAAACAACATAAAGATAAAATAAAAGGCGTTTTAAAACTTGGTTTCTCATCTGATCCTTTAATAAGATGGGTGTTTCCTGATCCAAATATTTATTTAGAATCTTTTGATGTATGGATGGAGGAGTTTTCAAAAATATCTTTTGCTAACGATGTTGTGTTTGCAGAAGAAAATTTTTATGGGGCTTCACTATGGCATCCACCTGGTTTTGAATTTGATGAAACATGTTTATATCCAACACTAGAATGGATGACAGAGGAGAGAATTGAATTCGTAAGTCAGTTCTTTGAGGAATTCTCAAATTATCATCCCGATGATGCTTGGTATTTAGCCTTTATTGGAGTCGATCCATCTAAGCAAGGTCTAGGTGTTGGATCTTTTATCTTAAAAGAAGCCCTCAAAACGATTGATGAAAGAGGCGAGAGAGCATATTTAGAATCTTCTAACCCAAGAAATATGTCGCTTTATGAAAGACATGGCTTTGAGAGTATGGGTAAAGTGCAAATTGGTGACTCACCTCCTGCACATCCAATGATTAGAGAACCACGGAAATAAAGTTGTTGTTGAGTATTTAAATACATTCTGTAATATTGATATCATTATTTAGGATTAAGGGAGATAGATATGTCAAATATATTAATTGTTGGTGCTACAAGAGGAATTGGACTTGAATTAACAAAGCAGTATTCCGATGATGGAAATTCTGTAATTGCTTGTGCTAGAGATAAAGCCAGCGCTTCATTGCTTGACGAACTTGCTTCAGGATCAGAAAATATTTCTATCGAACAGCTTGATATTGCAGATCCCTCATCGATTGACGCTGCTGCAACTAATATAGGAGATAGCGTTATAGATACCGTAATAATAGTTGCAGGTGATGTTGGAGGAGATCCAATGGAACAACAATCACTTGATAATATAGATATAGATCAATGGCATAAAACTCTTGATACAAACACAATTGGCCCACTTTTGGTTGCGAAAGCATTTAAAAGCAATTTAGTTGCTTCGGGTAATGGAAACCTAATGATACTTTCCAGTCAGTTAGGCGCTTCTACATGGCCAATGGGTGGAATGTATATTTATTCAACCACTAAAGCTGCAGTTGGTAAAGTCGGTAAAATATTATCTCTTGATTGGGCTGAAGATCCAATAACTGTGTCAATCATGCATCCAGGATGGGTTCAAACGGATATGGGTGGACCAGGGGCAGAAATAACAGCAGAAGAAAGTGCGTCTGGTATTAGGAATGTGATTAGCGGACTAACAAAAGAAGATTCTGGCAATTTTTATAAATGGAATGGCGATATTCATCCTTGGTAGTCTATAATTCTCTGATTTAAGAATTTATTTAATTAGATATTAACAATTATCCCTTCATTTGGATTTATATCACCTTGAATAACTTCATCATAAGTATCTAAAAAATTATTTAATCCTGAAACTTCTTTAATGTTCATCCAATTTTTGCTTTGTTCGGCTCTAGCATCCATAAAAGATGTTGTTTTTTTATTGTAACCATCTGTTCCCCAGTCACTTATTCTTTTTTGGATATGATCTGGAGCAAAAAAGAACTCAGTTCTATCTCTATTCATGAGTTGACCCATTGCATCATTAGCTGTTGTTTCATTATCCCAATGTGTCATACCAACTGTAATGCACTTAAGCATGTGATTTCCAAGTGAGCTATGAAGTTTTCCTAGTATTTCTCTATTACCAGCCATATCGACCATTACACTAGAATTATTAATATTTATATCACTAAGGTCATCATAAGAATAAATCTGATCATATGAATTTAAGCTTTTTACAAATTCAGAATTTCTTTTTGAAGTTAACCCAATAATTTCAGGTCTTTCCCCTTCACTTTGCAAACCTTGAGCAAGACCAATAGCTGTTTTACTAGATGCACTCACTATGATCACCTGTTCAGCCCCTAAGTAATTTTCATTTTGAAGATAATCACATAAACAAAAAGATGTTACATGAAGTGGAAATAAAAGAGCTCTTATATTGTCATTATTCTTATTATAATTGTCTTCATTGTTTAATCTTATGTAATTATTATAAACTTGAGGTAATTCTTTTCGATGTTCTTCGCCATCTATAAAAGTTTTTTGTGAAATTTTTATCGGTTTCAAAGTCAAAATATTAGATGCTGGAAAATAACCAAAAAGTCTTTCTCCGACTTGTAATTCTTTATTATTTGAGTACTTTATTTCAGCAAAACCCCACATTGGTATGCATCCCCAAATGTTCTCAGGATCATTCATAGTTGGGAAAAATTGCCAGTAACCCATCATTTCGCCTGCAACACCGTATGTAACATTGTTAGATGTGAAAGCAAAATTTTCAATTTGAACTATTATTTCTCCATTTTTTAAATCATCCAAATTAATATCATTTGTAACAATTCTTCTTTGCGTTAAATTTTTTTTTGATGTTTGTAACTCTTCTTTGATAAGACTCATAACCGACCTTTATTACTTGTTATTTTTTATTATAGATAGGAGTATATATTATTGGAAAATAAAAACAAAATAACGATAATTGGCGTACCAGCATCACCCTACACTAGGAAAATGCTATCGGCTTTAAGGTATAGGAATATTCAACATTCCGTAATTTGGGGTAATGCCAAAGAAATATTAAATTCGATGGGCTTGGAGACTCCCAAACCTACACTTTTACCAGTAGTTTTATTACATAATGGCAGTGAATTTACAGCTATTTGTGATACAACACCCATAATAAGAAAGCTTGAGTCTAATAAGTCTGACAGAGGCATTATTCCGAAAAATAAATCTCTTGCCTTATTAAATTCAATTCTTGAAGATTTTGGCGATGAATGGGTAACTAAATACATGTTCCATTATCGATGGCATTTTCAAAGGGATATTGATAATGCTGGCAATATATTGCCTCTTCTTCACTCAGTGAACTTAGAAGAAAAAGCACATAAAGATTTTAAAAAATACATTACTGATTTGCAGATAAGTAGATTATGGGTTGTTGGTTCCAATGAAAAAACTGCAGATATTATTGAAAGGAGTTATAAAAGATTTCTAGCATTATTAGAAAATCATTTTGAAACTACCCCCTTTTTATTAGGTGATAAGCCTTTGTCATCAGATTTTGCTTTTTATGGACAAATGACCCAACTCATTGGCTTTGATCCAACATCAAGAGAAATAGCTCTTGAGTTATCACCTAGGACTGTTGCTTGGGTTGATATTATGGAAGATTTATCAGGTTTTAATGAAGGCTCAAGTCATCTTTTATCAATTGAAAATCTTCCAGAAACAACCTTCTCCATTTTTGAGGAATTGAGTCATGGATATGTACCTGCAATGATTGCAAATTCAATAGCTTTTAAAGAAGGTCAAGAAACTTGGTCAACTGAAATTGATAACCAAACATGGGAACAAAAAACATTTCCCTATCAAGCTAAGTGCTTAGAATGGATTAGAGATGAATTTAATAAGCTTGAACAAGATGACAAGACAAAGGTTTTTAATTTTTTAACAGAAACGGGCTGTGAAAAATTACTGATCGATAAGGAGTAAAAATGAAAATATTGAGAACACCTGATAAAAGTTTTGATGTAATAACCGATTTTCCTTATGAACCATGTTATACCAATATTAAGACTAAAGATGGAAGTGAATTAAGAATACATCACATAGATGAAGGGCCTAAAGATGGGCCTATTCTATTGGCAATGCATGGCCAACCAGTTTGGTGTTATCTCTACTCAAGAATGATACCCTTCTTAACAAAAGCTGGAATAAGAGTAATCGCTCCTGATTTACCGGGTTATGGAAAGTCTGATAAGCCGGCTTCAAGATCTGATTACAGTTATCAAAATCAAGTCGATTGGATGGTGGACTGGTTAAATGCTAATGATTTTAAAGATATAACTTTCTTTGGACAGGATTGGGGTGGGTTAATTGGGTTAAGAGTAGTTGCGAGGGAGCCACATAGATTTTCAAAGGTTTCAATGGGTAATACCGGACTTCCCTATAATCCAGATGCACCAGAGGAGGTTGTTGAGGAAATAAAAACCTTTAGAGAGAGTGATATAAAGCTATACCCATTATCTATGGCTAAACAATTGAGAAAAATGGATAATGGTAAAATACATCCTGGATTAAAATTTATGTACTGGCAAAAATTTTGTTGGGATACAGAAGATCTTCCCATTGGTTTTATACAATCTATGCAAATGGAAAAGAGGTCGCTAATTTCAACAATTATAAATTATATATTTATATTATTAGGAAAATATAGTGCTTCTCCTTTCAAGTCATATATAGCAAAAGTATACGAGGCACCGTTTCCAGACCCAAGTTACAAAATGGGCCCTAGAGCAATGCCAAGTCAAGTGCCTATAATTCCTGATCAATCTCTTGAAGAGCAAAGGAAAGCAAGAGAATTTTTTAGTAAATGGGATAAACCTTTTCTGAGTGTTTTTGCAGGTGATGATCCTGTAACAAATGGAATTGAACAAGATGTTTTAAATATGTGTCCAAATGCAAAAAGCGCACTTCATATTGGTGGTGGCCATTTTTTTCAATGGAAAAGGTCTAAAAAACTTTCAGAGATTCTAATAGACTTTATCAAGGAAAATAAATGAAGAATTTTATAATTATTACCAGTGTGTTTATAATTTTAGGAAGTGTTGGTTGGCATTTCCGAGCAAATATTATTTTTGAAATATATCCCTTTATAATTGAAGCACGGGGGTCTGGAGAAAAGTCGGAGTTATCTTTAAAAGAAATTAATGGAGTTGAGATTATGGAAGTAAAAAATGCATTAGTACCAAATGATGAACAAATGAAAGGTTTTATGGAAGGTGATATTGATACGCCTATATATATGGTTAATTTACTTAAATTTAGAGATAAAGCAGAATATGAAGATGGTAGGGAAACTAATTTAACCGGTCAAGAGGCTTACTTAATTTATGGACAAGAAGTGCAAAAGCATCTTAAAAAAGTTGGAGCTGAACCAATTTTTTCAGGAAGAGTTGAACGGTTAATGTTAGGCGAAGTAGGGGAACTTTGGGATGTAATCGCAATTGCTAAATATCCCAGTCGAAAAGCTATGATGGAAATGATTATGGATGCGGATTATAGAGAAAGTGAAAAACATCGTGCCGCAGGTTTAAAAGGCCAACTTAATATTGAAACTAAAGCAGGAGAGTTTGATTGGTAGATTTTCTTGATAAGATATTTCCTGAAAATGCGAACAATAACTATTCAGGAAATCGAATAGCCTTATGGGTACTGATAGGATTTCTTGCTCTTATGACTTGGCGCTCAACAATACACATGTTTTTTGAACCCTTTGGATTGCATAATATTGCAAATATTGTTGTATTGACGGGTAACCCCGACCCAATGCCATTAATTTATCGTTTTTTTTCTATTTGGGGATTTGCCCAATTAATTTTTTGTATTGCTTGTTGGATTACAATCATTAAATACAGGGCACTTATACCATTAATGTATTTATTTTGGATTTTTGAGTGGGGAGTAAGAGTTATTTATTATCCATTTTTAGGAAGAGGTGGTGATGTAATTAATAATTATAATACAGCAGGTACGCCCGGGTTTTATATGGCTCCATACATTCTGATCTTATTAATAATATTTTTTGTTTTATCTTTAAGGAGACAAAATTGAAAATAATCAAATATTTGATTTTTATAATCGTAATTTTAGTTATTGGTGTTTTAATTTTAATAAGAGTCCCTTCAATTCAGGACAGAATAGCAACTAGAGTGATTAAAAGTAATCTTACTAA
>CACANC010000036.1 GCA_902533755.1 uncultured PS1 clade bacterium | reverse complement strand
ATGGAGCAGAACCAGATACGCTTGACCCTCATCTAGCAACTGGTCATTGGGAAGGAAGTATTATAAATGATATTTTTATTGGTTTATTTACAAAAGGCATAGATGGGTCATCAATTAAAGGGTCAGTTAAAAATTATACAAAAAGTGAAGACGGTCTTACTTATACTTTTACTTTAAGACAAGATCATTATTGGTCTGATGGTGTAAATGTAACTGCAGAAGATTATTTGAATGGTTTTAGAAGAGTTTTAGATCCTTTAACAGCTTCCCAATATGGATCCTTGTTATATTTAATTAAAAATGGTTTTGAGGTAAATTCAGGATCACTATCTCCAGAAAACTTAGGTGTAAAAAAGATTGATAACTATACGCTTGAAATAACACTTAATTATCCGGCGCCTTATTTTGAAGAACTGCTAACGCATTATACCACTTACCCTATTCCTAGCCATATCATTAAAAAATATGGCAAAGAGTGGATTAAACCGAAAAATATAGTAACAAACGGACCATATAAACTTTCTACTTGGAGGGCTCACGATCATATTTTGCTAAAAAGGAATAACTTTTTTTATGACAATAAAAATGTTTGGTATGATGAAGTAAAATACTACCCTACTGAAGATAATGAAGCCGCTTTAAGACGATTTAGAGCAGGAGAATTAGATATAAATAGTGGTTTTCCCGAAAATAAAACAACTTGGCTTAAAAAAAATATGCCAAACAATATTAGATTAGATAATATCTTGGTTGTTACATATTTAATTTTTAATACTCAAAAAAAACCATTTGATAATCAAAAGGTTAGAAAAGCTGTTTCTTTATCGATAGATAGAGATGTAATAGTAAACAAA
This sequence comes from uncultured PS1 clade bacterium, assembly GCA_902533755.1. Taxonomy (GTDB): domain Bacteria; phylum Pseudomonadota; class Alphaproteobacteria; order MED-G09; family MED-G09; genus AG-430-B22. The sequence goes on along the minus strand of CACANC010000036.1, from coordinate 7,866 downwards.
ATAAGAGGTTTTAACGAGACGATAGCTTGGTCGTTAGTGCCTAAAGGAATTAAAAATTACAATTATGAAGAACTAGTAGAAGAAAGAAAATTAACTCAGCAAGAGAGGTATTTAGTTGCTAGAAATTTACTTAAAGAAAGCGGTTACACCAAAGACACACCTCTTACATTCACTCTTAAATATAGGCAAGGAGGAGACCAAAAAAAACATATGGTTGCCATTCAGTCCATGCTTAGGAATTCTGGTATAAAAGTTGAGCTCGAAGGATCTGAGCCAAAAGTATTATATAGTTATCTTAGGACAGGTGATTTTCAAGTAGGTGATGCAGGGTGGATAGCAGATTTTAATGATGCATCAAATTTTCTATTTTTATTCCAACAATCATCTGGTCCTTTAAATTATGGAAATTACAATAATCCAGTTTTTGATAATATGGTTAATAAAGCTTTATCTGAATTAGATATCACAAAGAGAGCAAAAATATTAAAAGATGCTGAAGTTATTCTTTTGAATGATATGCCCTTTGCACCTATTCTATTTGGAATAAGTAGATGGCTAGTAAAAGAGAATATTGATGGATGGGAAACAAATTATGCTGCCTACCACCCAACAAGATTCTTAAAGCCTAGAAAATAAATTTAAGGCCTAACCAATAAAATGATTAGGCCTTTAATTAATTAAAACTGAGAAGCAATCCTTACATACCAAAATTGTGATCCCCAAGTCCTATAAGAAGGATCAAAATCATTAGCAAATGATTCTGGGAAATAAGGCGGATCTTCATCTAATATGTTATCTACCCCAACGGTTAGCGTAGAATTGATACTTTCAAATATATATGAGGCTTGCGCATCCCAATACCAAGTATCGCCTAAATTTCTAATTTCATCACCAGCTAAATATGAGCCATCTGCAGTTGTTCTCGGTACTTGCCCTGCTACACCATCAACTTCGCCATGATATTGACCTGATAAAGAAACAGTTAAAGCGTCTCTATTCCATACAAGACCTAGATTGGCTTTGATTTCTTTAAATTGACTTCTTCCATTGCCTGTTACATAACCAGCATAATGTTCTACAGATCCATCAGCCTTAGTAACATCATATGTGTCAAGAACAGCTATTTCACTTGAAACTCTCCAATTGCCTAAGTTATCTGACCAATCATAAGTAGCCGCTATTTCAAAACCAGAGGTTTCAACCATACCAATATTATTAGTCGTATTTCTAAGATCTTTAACAAAGCCAGTTGAAAGTCTTTCAATTAGTGCGCAATATGCTTGATTGTTTTCACTATAACAACCATTCATGATAAGTTGGGAACCAATTGATGAAATAGTATTTGTAATTTCTATTTCATAATAATCAGCATACAACTTAAGACCTTCAACAGGCGCTAATATTACGCCTAAATTAATACCTTCAGACTCCTCTGGCTGAACATCTGGATTACCGCCAACAGTAACTCTTATTTGAGTATTAGGCTGAGTAAATCCTGTAGGCACTCCATCAGATAAACATTGCCCTGATTGAGTACCATCAGCATTTCCAGTAAAGTTTGGAGCATTCACATCACATGGATCTTGAATATCAGGATAACTATCATTATTCCCGCTATATAGATTTCCAATTGAAGGAGCTCTAAATCCTTCAGCAAAGGTTGCTCTGAAAGTAACAATATCATTTGGTGAATAAGTTAGGCCATATTTAGCGTTAGTTGTTTCACCAAAAGATGAGTAATCAGAATATCTTACTGAAGCACTTAAATCTAAGCCATCAGCGATAGGAATTGCTAATTCTAAGAAAGTTTCATCTACCTCAAACTCTCCACTTACTGGACTTGAAGCATTACCGGATGATAATCCTGCAGCAATAAACGCGTCAGGCTCATAACCGCCCTCTTCTTTTCTATGTTCATAACCAAAAGCTATACCAACTGGACCAGCAGGAAGTTGAGCAAGTTCTCCTGATACATCGAAACCAAAATTTTTCATTTCGTTTTCACCTGTATCATGAGCTAAGAATGTAATGTATTCAACCATTTCTGGTGTAATAGAACCTGTTCCTGTCCATAAACCATCTCCAATGTATTTACTGTCTGAGCCTTGGCCTCCAAAGATATTTAATGGAACACAACTTCCAGTACATGCATCACCGCTTAGAGCTTTTTTAATATTCCCAGTATTTAAAAGGCCTTTAGTAGTTGTAACATTCTTATTTTGGGCCCAAATAAAATATGCGGATACATCCCAGTCAGCAATTTTTGTTTCAAGACCCATAGAAAGTCTGTATGTTTCTGTATCTTGAATAAAATCCCTATTTCCAGCTTCAAGTAATCTTCTGCCTAACCAACCTACTGCATATCCTCCTGGGTAATTTGCATCGTTACAAGCCTTACCTTCAACTGAAAGGCCAGTTAAATCACAAAATTCTAGCCCAAAAGGGTTGTAAGGGTTATTTCTTGAAATACCTTCACTTCCACCAAAATCACCAAATCCATAAAATAATGGCATTGGTGCTAATAACTGATCTGAAACTCTATTTTGATAAACACCAAATAAGGTTACTGAGGTATCTTCTGCTATTTCAAATGTTCCTTTAGCGAAAAAGTTTTTTCTCTCACTTGGGGTTTCTACGTAATTATATGGATTATAATTAAAACGATCATCAGGACTTGTCCAACATCTAAAGTCGCTAGGGGAAGATCCTGATGTGCCCTCATTTGGTTGAAAATTACTACAACCTGGTACAACGTCTCCATATGCTAATCTACCTTGTGGGGTTCCAGAAGATCCACCAAAACTTGGTCTTGCAGCTGTTTCTTGTCTTTCCCAATTACCTAATTCATGAACATCAACATATGAAGCACCCATAATGAATGATCCTCCATCAAAAGTTGATCCCATACTAATTGAAAAATTATCAGCTACACCGCCGCCATCAAAGTATTCTCCTCTTTGAAAAGAGACATCTAATCCATCATAGGAGTCTTTAGTAACTATGTTTATAACTGCACCAATCGCATCCGAACCATAAATCGATGATGCGCCATCTTTAAGAACCTCAACTCTTTCTACTGCAGCCGTTGGTATTGTATTAATATCAACTGAACCATTCGCTCCCTCACCACTATTAACCCATCTTCTTCCATCAACAAGAACAAGGGTTCTTTGCGAGCCAAGATTTCTAAAATCTATCCTAACTGAACCATCTCCACCATTATTGTAATTTCTATTTAAACCTGATCCTTGTCCAGGTAGCTCTAATAGAACTTCGCCGATAGAAATTTTACCTGAAAGAAGAATATCTTCTTGGTCAACTATAGAAACAGGTGAAAAACTATCTGTTGCCGTTGTCTTAATTCTAGAACCTGTAACAATAATTTCCTCTACTGCATCAACTTCATTTTGAGCATATAATTCAAAAGAAAGTGAAATTAGAAAAGCAAAAACAAGAGTATAAATTATTTTATTAATTTTTTTAAAATATAGCATATGGCCCCCATAAGTTTTTTATTTTAAATCAAATAGATAATAGCATTTATATATATTTTATGTCAATTTTATGAAAATAAAAAATAAGCGATAAATAATATTAAATTAAGGTATAAGTTACAAATATTAGAACAAATAAGGTTAATAATGATTAAAATAGATAAAAATGCGGGTGAATCTTTTGTTAAAATTCTTAAAATTATGTCTACTTTAAGAGATCCAAAAACTGGATGCGAGTGGGATAAAGATCAAGATTCTAATAGTATAAAAAGTTACTGTATTGAAGAAGCATACGAGGTTGTTGAAGCAATAGAGAATAATGATAATGAAGCTTTATGCGAAGAATTAGGAGATTTATTATTCCAGGTTATTTTTCATAGCGAAATAAATAATGAAAAAGGTAATTTCAATATAATAGATGTAATAGATAATTTATCTAAAAAATTAATAAGAAGACATCCGCATGTATTTAGAAAAGATTCTAATATAAATTCAAAAAAACAAATTGAAAAAAATTGGGTAAATATCAAGCGACAAGAAAGAATAACTAAAGGCAATAATGGTATGCTTGGTGATATCCCAAAAAACTTTCCTGCAATGCTTAGATCGCTGAAGTTACAAAAAAGAGCCTCCGAAAATGGTTTTGATTGGAAAAACCCCAATGATACCCTTAAAAAAATAGATGAGGAGAAACAGGAGCTTGAAATTGCATTAATTCAACAAGACATTGAGGAAATAGAGGAAGAAATTGGTGATTTAATTTTCTCAGTCATAAATTTATCACGTAAATTAAAAATTGATCCTGAAAATGCATTGAGAAAAACAAATAATAAGTTCTCGGCAAGAATAAATTATATTGAAAAAGAACTTCAAAAAGAAAATAAAAAATTTAATCAAAGCAATATAGTTGAATTAGAAAAATTATGGAGTCAGGCAAAAATAGATTTAAACGGGTAAAATAGTAGAAACTGCATGCTTATAAACTAGCTGGATATTATTTGTACCTTTTAATATTAAAGTATTAGCATCAGAAGAAGTGATAGTTCCTTCAAGTTTGATACCGCTAATAAGAAAAATTGTAACCAATTTGCAATGGTCAATTAAATCCTTGATGAATGTTTCTTCATCTAAATCAATTATATTTTCTTTAGTACTATCTAACACAATCCATATATACCTTGGGGTTATACTTTTATAAAATTAATAATATAAATTAAAATTATTTATACTTTAAATATTAATAATAGCTGGCGCTAACTCTAAATAACTGCTCAACTTCATGAATTTTCTCAGGAATAGAAAAAATTGTCACATAATCACCTTCTTTTATTTTTGTATCACCTCTTGGCATGATTATCTTTTTATCCCTTAAAATTCCTCCAATTCTTAAACCATTTGCTAAATGAAGTTCCTCTATAGTGGGACCGACTAATTCAGATGAGGATGAAACCTCTCCTTCAATTACCTCTGCGGAACCATCTGATAAAGTATATATATTTCTGATATGCCCTCTTCTAACATGCCTTAAAATAGATGATACAGTTATAGCTTTAGGATCTAAAAAATCGCCGATATCTACAGATCTTATAAGACCTTGAAAATCCTTATTATTTAAAAGCGCTATAACCCTCTCACAGCCATCACTTTTTGCAAATGCAGCAGAAATAAAATTAGTTTCATCGCTATTTGTTAGGCTTATTAAAATATCTGCATTCGATATTTCAGCTTCATTTAAAATATCTTTATCCATTCCCGATCCAAGTATAACAAAGCTCTTATCAAATTTATCTGAAAGATTATCTGCAGTCCTTTCATCTTTTTCAATTATACGGAGAGAGATATTATCTATTTTACTTTCTATTAACTTTCCAACTTCTTTACCAATTGAACCACCACCAACTAAAACAATCCTTCTTGCTTGTTCATTTTGATACCCAAGAATTGATAGAGCTCTAGCGGCAAAGTCACTTGGACAAATTAGATATGCTAAATCATTTTCTAATAATTTATCATTAAATTTAGGGGTAATTATATCATCATTTCTTCTTAGGCCAACTATGACTGTATTTAAATCAGGAAATAATTCTGTTAATGAGCCTATCTCAGTATTTTTTATTGGACAGTCTTCATTTATCTTTACACCCAAAAATCTCAAATTATTATCACCAAAAGGAACATTTTCAAAAGCACCTGGTAACTCAAATCTTCGAAAAACCGATTTCGCAACTTCTTTTTCCGGAGATATTACTATATTCACTGGTAAATTAGAGCTTGTAAATAAATCTTGATAGGAAGGATTCAAGTAAGATTTATCCCTTACTCTTGCTATTCTTTTAGGAACCTCAAATAGAGAATGCGCAATTTGGCAAGCCATCATATTTATTTCATCAGATGGAGTTACTGAAATCAACATTTCAGCGTCTTCAGCTCCAGCTTCACCTAGAATATCTGGATGGGCTCCATGACCAACAATTCCTCTAATATCAAGCTTATTACCAAGTTTTTCAATTAATCTTTTTGAAGAATCAATAATAGTTACTTCATTACCAATCTGAGATAATTTTTCAGCAATAGCCCTTCCGCTTAAACCAGCACCACAAATAATGATCTTCATTTATTTTCCAATTATGTGTTTGTTATTTACTTATTAAACTTTGCCATTTTTTCTTAGGCCCAATATTTAGATCATTTAACTTTCTGTGCAAGGCTGATCTATCCATGCCTATAAATTTAGCCGTTTTACTTATATTTCCATTAAAATTATTAATTTGAGCTGTTAGATATTTTTTTTCAAAATCAGATCTTGCAGATCGTAAATCCATTTCTAAATCTATAACAAGGAATTTATCCAATATTCGTCTCCAAATAATATGTTGCTTCAATACAACAAAAATTTATAGTTGTCACTATTTACGTTTACAAATCAATTTTAGGGAAAATAACTTCTGGTTCCTTAATCTCCAATCCTGATTTAACTGCAAAAGTAGGATTTAAATTGATAAAAGATCTTTCTTTTGAATCAATATTCAAGAAATCTAAGAGCTTATTGGAGCTATCAACAATAACGGGTTGCAATAATATTGAAGTAATACGTAGGATCTCACAAGTAACCCATAAAACAGTATGCATTCTATCCGGATTATCTTTATCAAGTTCCCAGGGTTTTTGGTCACTAAAATACTTATTTGCCAAGGAAATAACATCAAAAATAGAATTTAAATAAGCATGAATCCGATAATCAGCCATAAATTCAAGAGATTTTTGGTATAAATCATAAGCATTGTTTAATAAAGATAAATCATTGTTATCTAGATCACCTTTATTAGGTATTCTTTCATTACATTTTGAAAATACCATTTTAAGGCATCTTTGAGATAAGTTTCCTAAATCATTTGATAATAATGCATTTGAATGATTGGCAATCAGTTCATGGCTATAATTACCATCATTTCCAAACGGAGTTGCTGAAAGTAAGTAAAACCTTAATTGATCAACACCATATAACTCTAACAACTTAATAGGATCAACAGTATTTCCAACACTTTTTGATATTTTTTCACCCTTATTAAGAAGAAAGCCATGAGAAAAAATCATTTTAGGAACTTCAAGTCCAGCTGAAAAAAGAAATGCTGGCCAATAAACTGCATGGAATCTAGTTATGTCTTTTCCAATAAGGTGAATATCAGCAGGCCAATATCTATCAAAAGATTTGCTTCCTTCACACCAATCAAGTGCGGAAATATAATTAGTTAACGCATCAAGCCAAACATAAATGGAGTGCTCATTATTCTCTTCAACTGGAATTCCCCAAGAAATATTTTTCCTTGAAATAGAAATATCCTTAAGACCGGATTGAACAAAATTTTTTATTTCATTCATTCTCGAATTTGGAAGTATAAAACTTTTATTTCTTTCATATAGATCTAATAGTTGTTTTTCATATTTGGATAATTTAAAGAAATAACTCTCTTCATCAATCCACTCAACGGGATTGCCGTTAGGTGACAAATATGAATCGTTATCAGACTTTATCAATTCTTCTTCGTTGTAAAATGCCTCATCCCTTATTGAATACCATCCAGAATATTGATCAAGATAAATATCCCCTTTATCAGAGAGATTCTTCCAAATTGAATGGACATTTTTTTTATGCCTATCATCAGTTGTTCTTATAAAATCATTATTTGAACAATTTAAAGATTTAGCTAATTCAATAAATTCTTTTGATACTTTATCAACATAATCTTTAGGGTTAATACCTAATTCTTTTGCCTTTTGTTGAACCTTTAAGCCATGTTCATCGGTTCCAGTTAAAAAGAAGACGTCATAACCATCCAATTTTTTAAATCTTGCAATTACATCAGCGGCTATT
>CACANC010000035.1 GCA_902533755.1 uncultured PS1 clade bacterium | reverse complement strand
TTAATTCTTTAAAATTAATAAAGTTTGTCAGGTATAACAAAAATATCAATTGATATGATGGGGGGTGATTTTGGGCCAGAGGTGACCGTGAAAGGCTTAAACCATGCTTTAGATCAGATAGACGGTGTTCATGCAAATTTATTTGGTAATGAAAATGAAATTCAGAAAGTTCTAAAAAAATATCCATCTTTGGCTAAAAAGTTAACCATATTTCATACTGAAAACTTTGTTCCTATGGATGCTAAACCTGTGGATGCAATTAGAAGAATTGGAAAAGATTCATCTATGTGGATGAGTATTTTATCATGCGCTAACAATGAGTCCGATGTTGTTTTATCAGCAGGAAATACTGGCGCATTAATGGCTTTATCAAAACTAATATTAAAAACAGTCGATGGTATTGAAAGACCTGCAATTACAGCTTTATGGCCTAATCCAAAAGGAAATTCTGTTGTATTGGATTTAGGAGCAAATATTGATGTTTCACCAAATCAATTAATACAATTTGGTATAATGGGTTATGCATATGCTATTTGTGTTTTAAAAAAAGAAGATCCAAAAATAGGTATCTTAAATATAGGTCATGAAGAGATTAAGGGGTCTGATAATCTTCAAGAGGTTTATGATAAATTAAGTAATATTTTTAATGATAATTTTATTGGTTTTGTTGAGGGTGATGATTTATCAAAAGGAACTGCAGATGTAATTATTACAGATGGTTTTACCGGTAATGTTGCTTTAAAAACAGCTGAAGGTATTGCTAAACTTATAGCCTTTTATTTGTCTGATAGTTTGAAATCTAGTCTTACAGGAAAATTGGGAATGTTTATTGCTCAAAATTCTCTTAAATCTTTAAAGGATAAGATTGATCCTCGTGGCAACAATGGCGGTTTCTTTTTAGGTCTTAACGGATTAGTTGTTAAAAGCCATGGTGGAACTGACTTTTTAGGGTTTTCAAACGCTATTCAATTTAGCGTTAACCTTGCTCGTTCAGATATTTCAAAGAAGATAAGTGATCTTATTGAGGAAAATATTTAATGTCAGGTGAAAAATTCTTTCGATCAAAAGTTATAGGGGTAGGTGGTTATTTACCAAGTAAGATTTTAACTAATAATGAGCTTTCTAAGGTTGTAGAAACAAGTGACCAGTGGATTAAAGAAAGAACTGGAATAAAGGAGAGAAGAATTGCTGATGAGTCTGAAACTACTTCATCGTTAGGAATTCAAGCCGCAAAAAATGCTATAAAAAACGCAGGAATTTCTTCGCAAGACATAGATTTGATAATTTTAGCTACGGCTACTCCCGATAACACCTTTCCAGCAACAGCAACATCAATTCAATCTGGATTGGGAATAAAAAAAGGATATGCTTATGATGTGCAAGCAGTATGTTCAGGATTTGTATATGCCCTTGAACTTGCAGACAATGCAATAAGGCTTGGAAAGTCTAATTACGCATTAGTCATTGGTTCAGAGACATTCAGTAGAATTCTTGATTGGAATGATAGATCAACATGTGTTCTATTTGGAGATGGTTCAGGAGCTGTAGTTTTAAAATCTACTGATGATAGTTCTTCTAGCCAAATTTTAAGTAATCACCTTTATTCTGACGGTGATTACAAAGACATGCTTTATGTTGATGGAGGTCCATCCACTTCAAATAATGTTGGTTTTCTTAGAATGGATGGAGGTGGTGTCTTTAAGCATGCTGTAAAGAATATTTCTTCATCAATAATTGAGGCTCTTGATACGAATGATATGACAATTGAAGATATTGATTGGTTTGTACCTCATCAAGCCAACTCAAGAATTTTAGATGCTGTTGCTAAAAAAATAGGTATAGAAAAAGATAAGATTATTGTAACTGTAGACAAGCACGCAAATACATCTGCAGCATCTATACCACTAGCCCTAAATGAAGCTGTTTATAATAATAATATTAGCAAAGGTGATATTGTATTATTAGCAGCAATGGGGGGAGGTTTTACATGGGGTTCAAGCTTAATTAGATGGTAGTTAAAGCTTGATTTTAATGAATTATCATAGTTTTATGTGATATTAAATCGAGAGGGGATATGTCTGAAACACTTACTCGCGCAGAACTGGCGGAATTAATTTATAGTGAAGTTGGAATTTCAAAAACAGAAGCTTCTGAAATAGTTGATCAATTTTTTGAAGAAATAATTTTAGATTTAATTGATGGGAATTCAGTTAAATTAACATCATTTGGAACTTTTTCTGTTAAACATAAAAAAGAAAGAATTGGACGAAATCCTAAAACAAAAGAAGAAGCAATCATTGATGCAAGAAGAGTTATTTCGTTTAGAGCAAGTAAAGAATTAAAAAGAAGAGTAAACAACTAAGATTATTATGAATAAAGGACCTGATGCCTACAGAACTATTGGTGAAGCTTCAAAAGAAGTTGGAGTTGAGCCATATGTATTAAGGTTTTGGGAAACTAAATTTTCTCAACTTAGACCAGTTAAAAGGTCGGGGGGACGACGGTTTTATAGACCTTCTGATATTGATAAACTAAAGATTATTAAATCCCTTTTATATGATAATGGATTAACAATTAAGGGCGCTGTAGAGCAACTTAAAAAATTTGATACCAATCAAGGCTTCATTAATAAAGAAATAATAATTCAAACTAATGACGGCAAAGATCCATTAGATATTAAACAACTTATTATAAATGAACTTATAGAAATTCGATCTTCTCTTTAAAAAACTTCGGAGCGTAGCGCAGCCCGGTAGCGCACTTGTCTGGGGGACAAGGGGTCGTGGGTTCAAATCCCGCCGCTCCGACCATTAAATATATTGCTATGATGTTATATATATATGATAATTATCACCATGAATGATGGATTAAAGATTTCAATAAAAAAAATTGATTTTCCTAATTATGGAGTTATTCAATCGACTCTTCCCCAATCTTTAATTGATCATTTATGGGAATACATTGATATAGCTAAAAATAAAGATGAAACATATAACAAAGAGTTAGCTGGAAATATATCTTTATCATTAGAGTTACTTGATACCAAAAATATTATACTGCCATTTATAATATTGATTATGAATCAATATGAACAAATTTATTCAAAACCATTTAGATTTCTATCTACTAACAAAAATTATAAAGCTGAATTACAAAGTTTATGGGTTAATTTTCAATATCAAAATGAGTTTAATCCCATGCATGATCATACAGGTACCTATAGTTTTGTTATATGGTTAAAAATACCAACAAATTTTAAGGAACAATCTAATAAATCAATAGCTAAAAACAGCAGAAGTCCTGATGTAATTTCAAACTTTGCATTACAATACACTGATGTTTTTGGAAAAATTAGAGAACTTTTATTTGGTATGGATAAAGATAGAGAGGGGCAAATCCTATTTTTCCCAGCACAAATTAATCATTCAGTTTATCCGTTTTATGATGAGGATGATGCAAGGATAAGCGTCTCAGGAAATATTGGTCTTATAGAGTCATAATCTAATTTTTTTCAAATATTTTTTACTTCGTATTTGATATTTCGTAAATAAATGAATTTTAGTATTTAAGAGGACTATCTTTTGGGTCTAATAATGACAATTTTTCTAATAAGTTTCCTGGCTCAGATAATCCAACAATATATATCATCTGATCTTCAACTTTTCCTTCCGCATGAATCGCTCCTGCAGGTATATGAAGTTTATCTCCGGGATTAAGAGGAATTCGCTCTCCTTTCTCGTCTATAACATAACTACTTCCTTGCATTACATATCCGCAATTATCTAAGTCATGCCAATGAGGTGGAAGTTCGTCCATTCTATCAGAAACATATACACTCGGCCAAAGATCTAATTTTTTAATATCATCAAGAACTTCATCTTTTGTTTTAAAAAAATTATGAATTACTTTCATTGGGCCTGGTTTTAGTACCATTTAAAATCCTCAAAATCTTCTGTAAGCTAAATAAATTTAATTATATTCTTTTTTTACAGATTTATAAGAATTAATTCTTTTTTGATTTTGATGAAATATAATCCATCAAAGCTAATAAAACACCTGAACCTACAAAAACAACATGAATGATAATCATTAAAAAGATTTCATTTTCACTTTTTTTTCCTATGTCCATAAAAGTTTCAAGAAGATTAATTCCGGATATAGCAACTATTGAAGCTACTAACTTTAATTTTAATTCACTAAAATCGACAGTTCCCATCCAATCTGGTTTATCCTCACTCCCGTCAGCTATACTTATTCTTGAAACAAAATTTTCATAACCTGAAAAGATAATCATAAGTGTTAGATTAGCGACTAAAGCTAAATCAATAATATGCAATATAAAGAGCATCATATCTTTAAGATCTGATGAGCCTAGTACCGGAATAAAACTTATAAACTCTTCAAGAACTTTTACAGTTATAAAAAAGAGTGAGATGGAGAGAATTACATAAATTGGAGCAAGTAACCAACGACTTGCAAAGATAAATTTTTCAAGTGTATTTTCTAATATTTTATTCACATTTGTTTTTTAATATGATTCACAATTTTATTAAAAAATTAATTATTTATTTCTTAATATTTAAAGAACCTCAAAGAAATATTATTTAATCTAAAATGATACCATACTACAAATGCAATATTAAAAGGCAGAAGATAACTAAATAAAGCGTATTGGCCATTAATAACGGAAGCCAGTGATATATAAAGAGATAGAACACCAAGAATACATATGGCAAGTTTAGTTATCTCTATAAAAATTTTTTTCGTATACATGATATTTTATTTATATAAAAAGAGGCTGAACAGCTATTATCACTGCTGAAAATAATACTATCATCATTATGTTATTTAGAATTGACATTAATTACTCCTATAATTCAATTATTAATAATCAAAAAACATGCCAAATTTTTAAAAATAAAAAAAAATATAAAAAAAGTGTTAATCTGAATTAATGGAATCACTTAGTTAAATTAATTAAATTTTAGGGAGTAAGTAGATGATACCAATAAATTCTTTTTTAAATAGATTGTTTTCTCCGCTTTATAATTATGCTCATTTTCTTTTAAGGATAACTTTAGGTATATCTTTTTTTTTACATGGTTATGGAAAATTTAAAATTATCGATGGATTTGCAAGCTTTCTTGGTTCTCAAGGAATTTTATATCCAAAACTTATGACATATTTAGTTGCTTGGGGAGAGATGCTTGCCGGTATAACTATAATTATTGGGGGTTTATTAATTAATTCATTACCTATATTAGCAAATTTATTAACAAGAATATCTGCCTTCAGTATAATAATCATTATGTTATGCGCCTTAATCATTGCTCACTCTGATTGGAGTATATTTATTGGAGATAGAGGAAAGGTTTTATTTGCCAGTGAACAATTGTTCTTACTGACCTTAGGTTTATATTTTTTTGTTAAGGGCAACAACTAATGAATAAAGAAATTATTAACGAAAATGAAGTTATTGATTTTTTACATTCCTGGAAAGATGGAATAATAGCTATTGGTCAGGTATTTTTAGACCACAAAGATTATAAAATTCCAGCACAAGATTTCATCACAGAACATTATCTTTTTGATGAAGATGAGGTTTTATTTAAACCTACCTTCACAAAAGATGTAGTTTTTAGAAATAATTTTGATGATGCGCTTTCATATTTCATAAAAGGTCATATTCATGAGGATGGAGGATTTGCAATAAGACCATGGAAAAATATAGAGCTTCTAGATATAAATATCATTATTGAAAACGGTTATGGTTTTGCTATGGGAGTATTAAATTTTATTCCATGGGTAGGATCAAATACTTTTGAAATTGCTTTAACTTTTGTTCTAAAAAAAGACTCAAAGAATAAACTGAAAATTAAAGTTCATCATTCTTCTCCAATAAAACACTATGTAGACGCACCTAAAAATTAATATGAATTTTTTAGATCGATAAAAAAACCCGGCCTATTAAGCCGGGTTTTAAAATATTATAATATTATAAATTTATACGCTTGATCTTGAATCTGAGTCAGAAACTGCCGCTGCCCAAATAGCTACACCAAATGCAATTTTGTTTAAAAAGTCAGCAAGGTTATAAACGATGTTTAGCGTATTTGAATCTACGCCACCACCCATATAGCCTAAGAAATATCCAATTGGATAAATTGCCCAACCAAATGTTACAATAAGTCTAATAGTTGAGAATGCTGCCTGACTTGCTGCATTTCCACTTCCAGCATTAGCTTTTGACGCTTCGCCTAGGAAAATTTCATATATAATATATGCCCATGCAAAAACACCTATTACAAAACCAGTTGTAGTATTTATTATACCTAACTCTCCGAGATATCCAAAAACTAACATAACTAGAGATGCTATTAAAAGCTTCCAAAACAATGCTGCTCTTACAACAGCAACTGCAGCAACAATTAGATAAAATTCAACAATTTGAAGAGGTACTGTTATTACCCAATCAATGTACCTATAAACTGTTGGTGAATCACCTGTTGAGATCCATACACCACGCATATATAGATAATGCCAAAATGCAACACCAGTAACCAAACCAGCGACGCTAAGAGATGTTTTCCATTTATCGGAAACTCTATCCCTTTCAACAAAGAAAAAAACAGTTGCTGCAAGCATACCTGCTGCAACTATCCAAAATGTAATTCCAACGTAGTCGTTGGCTGCTAATATATCATTCATATTAAGCCCTCCTTATTTATGCATATTTAAAAAAATTTATTTTAATTAAAAATTAATTATATAAATGTTTTAAAATTAAATTATTATTAAAATAAATAATTAATTAGTAATAATTTTATAAATAAAATAAAGGGGCACCATAATAAATAGTGCTACTAGCGCAGTAAAAGTAATTATATCGGATAATCTGTTCATTCTTATTTTTTTATTAATAAGAAAATATTATCTTACAAAAAAATATTGTCTACTATTAGATTAACCTAATTCGAAAACATAAATCGTATTACCACCTTCTGGCTGATAAATATCAGGACTTATATTTGATGTTAAGGCTCTAAAAACTCCCATTCCAGTTGTTACTGCAATGTATTGTTTGTTATCAATTCCATAACTAATTGGGTAACCATGCACCGCTGAGTTTAGTACTGTCTCCCATAATAAATCACCATTTCTAGTGTCAAATGCCTTAAACTTTCTATCCAAATCTCCAATAAATGTTATTCCAGATTTTGTTGTTAAGGCTGAGGTTAAGAACATGGCTTCTTGTTCATGAGACCATAATTCATCTAAATTTTGGGAATTTATAGCAATAATTTTACCAGGTTTTTTGTTTGGCATTTTATATGTTTTTGAATCTCCTCCATAACCTCCACCACCTTCTGACATATCCACTTTTCTACCTATCATATCTGAACAAAGCTGATGTAAAGGTATTATGATTATTTTAGAGATATTATCATATGAAGCTGATTGCCAGTTATGTCCTCCATATATGCCAGGGCAAGCTGAAAACGCCTTACCAATTTCAGAGTTTATAATATCTTCACGATATTTCACTCTTCCATATTTTTTATCAACAATGCTGTATATGTCTTGGTTCATAGTATCTTTTAGCTTAACAAATGTTCCGCTTTCTCTATCTAATTTCCAAACAATTCCATCTTTACCAATTGTGATAAGATATTTTTTTTCATTTTCATCAATAAGTATTCTTTCAAACCCAACCTCCATATCAATAGTTTCACCAGGTATATGTTGAAAATACCAAACAATTTCTCCAGTTCTTGGCTTTATAGCTAATGTTGAATTTGTATATAAAGCCGCTTCATTAGGAGTCATTCCTCTGCTCGCTGCAACCCATGGTTTTGCTTGTGAGGTTCCAATATAGAATAGTTTTAAAACTGGATCATAACTACCAGCTATCCACATATCTGATCCTGATCTATAAAGTTGAGGTGTATCACCCCAGCTTTCACTATTGGGGTCATCAGGTAAGGCAATAGTTGATGTTCTCCATACTTCTTTGCCTGTTTCTGGGTCATGACCAGTTATAAAGCAACCGTCTTTTATGTATCTTTCGCAACCATTAATTCCTGATATAACTATTCCATCAGCAATAATAGGACCACTAGTATGCGTATAACCATCTTCATAATTAGCTTTTTTAGTCTTCCATATTAATTTTCCAGTCACAGCATCTAATGCAATTAAGTGAGCATCATAAGTAGCTAGAAAGATTTTATTTTGAAAAATAGCTATATTTCTGGTAGGTCCACCTAATGTTTTAGAGCCTTTTTTATAATTATATTTATATTCCCAAATCAACTCCCCATTTTTCGCATTGATGGCCTGTATTATATTATCTGGATGCGTTAAAAACATAACTCCATCATAAACTAAAGGGGTTCCCTGATTACTTCCTTCAGACATTGTTAATGACCATGACAGCTTTAAATTATTAATATTTTTTTTATTTATTTGAGTAAGTGGAGTAAACCCATGAGATAATGGACTTCTTCGCCAAGATGTCCAGTCATTAGGGCTAGGATAATTTACAGCATCAATTGATAAGTTATTATAATTTTTTAATTTTTTATTCTCGAATAATGATTTTCTATCTTCAGGTCTATCAATTGTACTTGGGTCACTAAAAGAAACCCATTGTTCTTCATCCGAAATACTCACGATATTAGTGAGGTTAATATCTTTTATGTTATTTTTATCTAATATATATGAAAGGATCTCTAAATAATCACTATTACTAATTTTATGATTATTACCAGGTGGCATTGTGTTAGCTATAACTGAAAAAAGTAATTCAAATTTATCTTGCCATT
>CACANC010000034.1 GCA_902533755.1 uncultured PS1 clade bacterium | reverse complement strand
ACGAAAAAACGGAAAATGATCAACAATTAGAATTACTAGAGTTTGAAATAATACCGAACAAAATTTGTAATTATGGCGTTGTTCTTGCGCAAAACGATTCTCTTAATGCTTATGCTGATGGTAATAATCTATATTTGACGACAGGTATGCTAAGATTTGTAGACGAAGATCGCGAATTACAATTTATCTTAGCCCATGAACTTGCCCATAATATTGAGGGACATATAGACAAAAAGGTAAATAATTCTATTTTAGGAACAATAATTGATATAGCAGCTGCGGGAGCAGGTATTGATACACGAGGTAGTTTTGGTGCAATGGGAGCTCAAATGTATTCACAAGATTTTGAAAGAGAAGCGGATTATGTTGGTTTATATATTTTAGCTAAATCAAATATAGATTCCTCAAATATTGAAAATTTTTGGAGGAAACTTGCTGCAGAAAACCCTGGTTCAACTATCAACTATAATTCAACGCACCCTACATCATCAGAAAGATGGGCAAATATAAGAGCTGCACAAAAAGAAATTCAATACAAAATTAATAATAACCTTGAACTTTTACCTGAAAGAAAAGAAAAAGATTAATGCTCAATTCAATTAAAAACTGTTTCAATACAGAAGATTTTAGAAAACTTGCAAAAAGAAAACTTCCCTTTCCTGTATTTCACTATATTGACGGTGCAGCAGATGATGAAGTTACTCTAAGAAGAAATACTCAAGCATTTGAAGAAGTTGATTTAGTTCCAAATGTTTTAAAAGGAGTTGAAAATATTGATATTAGCACAGAAATTATGGGTAAAAGAATAAGCACTCCACTATTCTTCTCCCCAACAGCACTTCAAAGATTATTTCATCATCAAGGAGAAATTGCTGTTGGTAAGGCTGCTGAGAATTTTAATACTTTTTTTGGAATATCGTCTTTAGCTACAGCTAGCATAGAAGAAATTGGTGAAAAATTTTCTTCTCCAAAAATATTCCAGATGTACATTCACAAAGATAAGGGCCTTAACGACAGCATGATAGAAAAATGTAAAATTAATAATTTTGATGCATTGGCAATAACTTTGGATACTATTGTTGGTGGAAACAGAGAAAGAGATCTTCGAACAGGTTTTACATCGCCACCAAAATTAGATTTCAATAGCTTTTTAAGTTACGCCTTTCATCCAGAATGGACCTTAAACTATTTATTTAGAAAAAAATTTGAATTACCTCAACTTCAAGATTTTGTAAGTGAAGGTACTAATATTAATATTTCTGTTGGGGATTATTTTTCAACAATGCTTGATCAGAGCATTACTTGGAAAGATATTGAAGAAATAAAAAATCAATGGGGTGGTCACCTTTGTTTAAAGGGCATTATGTCAGTTGAAGATGCAAAAAAATGTGTTGATGTTGGCGCTACAGCTATAATGATTTCCAATCATGGAGGAAGACAATTAGATGGATCAAGATCACCATTTGATCAACTTGCAGAAATAGTTGATGCCGTAGGAGATAAAATAGATATTATTTGTGATGGTGGAATAAGAAGAGGAAGTCATGTTCTAAAAGCTCTTTCCCTGGGAGCTAAAGCATGTTCAGGTGGTAGATACTACTTATATGCACTTGCAGCTGGAGGTTATGAAGGGACTTTGAGAGCTTTTCAACTTATACAAGAAGAAATTATTCGTGATATGAAGCTTATGGGATGCAAATCTCTTAAAGACTTAAATAAAGATAACTTAAGATTTAGATAATCTTTATATTTTAAAAGAATTAGTTTAAGAAAAAAAAATGGTTTTAATAATAAATGTCCTCACTTATTTAATTGGCTTATCCTGGTTAGCTTTTGGTGTACTAGGAATAATAGATCCAGAAATATTTACAGAAAGCGCATGGGCAGCCCTACATGTTCAAATAACCGGTCAGTTTGGTATGAGCGATATCCGCTCATTTGGAGGTCTTCTTACCGCACTTGGACTTGGGATAATTTATGCTACGCATAATTCATTAGGTAAAAAAAGTTGGTTTTCAGCTTTCGCGTTACTAATGTTAGGATTAGCCATTGGAAGATCAATAAGCCTTTATTTGGATGGTTTAGATCAAACTTTAATAATATTTGCGATAATTGAGTACTCTTATGCGTTGATACTTTTTATAAAATCAAGAATCTAATCTTTAAAAAAATTTATTACATCCTTCCAGGCCTGAGAATCCTCTAAAAAGAAACCATGCCCACCCTCATAAAATTTTTTGACTGAATTTGGGATTTGCTCGTCTAAAATATCAATATTATCTTTTGGCGCAATGCCGTCATATAGACCACCCATAATTAAAGTTGGGCATTTGATACTTTTTAACAAGTCCATAACATTATGATCTTTTCTGGCTCCAAGTTGTAAAAGCTTACCTTTATTTTCTTTTGATTCTGGACTTCTTAGATAATTTTTCATTTGATCAGTTAAAATTGCATATTGCTTAGTATTATTCTTTATATAATCTGTATTAATTCTCAAATCTGAAATAGAAATAAATTTTCTTACATATTCTTGATCATCGATAATTTCTTCTAACTCATGTAAAGGAAAAGAATGATATTTTTCTCCTCCAGGAGAAGTACACATCAATACTAGTCTTTCGACTGAAGCAGGATAATTAATTGCCAAATGTTGGGCGACCATTCCTCCAAAACTTACACCAATTATATGAACTCTTTTAAGATTAAGTTTTTCTATAAAGCTAAATGCATCATCAGCATAATCTTTCATACTATATGGACCTACTGGAATTTCACTTTGGCCAAGACCTCTTTGGTCATAAGAAATTAAGTGAAAATTATTCTTTAAATCATTATCAAAAACACTCGGTGATTTCCTTAAGTCTCCACCTGTTCCTGAGATGTATAGAACAGCTTCTCCTTGGCCAGCAGACTCATAGTAAATTTTTATTTTTTTAGTATTTATAAAAGGCAATAATTAGCTCTCAATGAAGGGAGTCAATATATCTTTTGTAACAAGATCATTCTTGATATTTTCTCTTCCAACCCAATCATCCACTGTTTGATGATAGTAATATATTCTTCTTTCTTGATAATTTAATGGCATTTTTTCAAAAACCCCAGAGTCATGTGACTTTTGCATTGGTTCTAAATTTTTAAAATCTTCTTCCATTATTGAATAAAAAGAGGTTTCCTGATCAATCCAATATTGAGGTTTTTCCTTACCTTCCCATTTAGGACCTAATTGTAAATATTCAATTTCAGTTTCACGAAGACTTTTCGGCCAAAAAAGTATTGCAACATAACCAGAGGTATCGGTAGGAGTAATAAAATTAGGAAACATTGCATAAGCAACATTTGTTTCAGCATGAATACTGTCACATGTTTCAATAAATGGAACAAAATCTTGTCCTTCAGCACCTAACATTCCTCCATCAAGATTTATTCTTTTTGGAGTAACCATTCTTGAATGACCGTTTTTTAATAAGCCTGCTGCCATGCCATTCCCATCTAGTAAAATATTAACTGTATCTTTATGAATAGTTGGTGAATGATAAACCTCCATAAAGGCATCTAAGCATGTTTTCCAATTAGCTTTTACAAGAGTGCTATTTTTCCAGATTGTTTTTAATTCTGAACTATTAAAACAATCCATCTCTGAAGCTACTGGCTCTAAGAATTCCATAAGACTACCGGGGTCTTTATCTTGAAGTGATATAAAAACCCATCCATCCCATGTATCGCAATGAACTTGCTTTAAACCTCTACAAGAAAGATCTAATTCTAAAAAATCTCTTTCATCAGGAACTCTTAATAAAGATCCGTCAAGATCATAAGCCCAACTATGGTATTGGCATTTAAGTAACTTTGTTGAGCCTTGCTTTTCCCTAACAACTGGGGCACCTCTATGAGAACATGTATTGTAAAAAGCCTTAATACTTTTATCCTTCTGCCTTACAATCAAAATATCTCTTTGTAATTTATCAAATATTTTAAAATCTCCAGGATTAGGAATCTCATCCTCTCTAAAAATCATTAACCAAGATTTTAAGAAAATATTTTCAAATTCAAGATCAAAAAATTCTTGATCTGTATATCTTTTACCAGAAATATCAGGAATCTTTGGAAATCCATCTGGATATGAGTTTCGTTTGTACTCATATTCAATTTGTTTTCTTACTTCATTTATTTTTTTTGTTTTCATGCATGTAAATATAAAAAAACTACATCATTTGTAAATATAATTAACTTAAAATTAATTATTTCTTTGTTTAATCGCTTCCAAATTAGACTCGTGCTTGTCACGATTAATTTTATAAAGACTAAAGAAGTAGACGGATATTAAATAAAATAAAATATAGATAGGTAAAAAAAGAAAGACAACATTTACTAATATATTGTCATCTACTTCACTTGGCTTAGCTCCCTCGGGTAACCCTGCAATTGAAGTTACTAAACCTGCTAAAAATATACCAACACCTGAAATAGCTTTTCCAGAAAACCCTACAGTGGCAAAAAATAAACCTTCTGATCTTCTTTTAGTTGCTAACTCAGAATCTTCTACAATATCAGCTATCATGGAAGATACTAATATTGTTGATGCTACTGCTGTCATAACCTCAAGAAAAAAATAACCGCACATTATCCAAAGTAAATCATATGAACCAAATTCAGGCATATAACCATATATTCTCAATAAATAAGGAAAGGGAGAAAAAAATATTGCTATAAGAGAAGAGTAAATTGCGCCCCTTCTCTTGCCAATTCTTTTTGATAAATATGTGGATAATGCAACTGCTCCCAAAATACCTGGGATAACTCCGACAACGCCTGCAATACCTATTTGTGTAGATGAAAAACCCCAAAAATAAGTATTAAAATATATATTTAATGCAGCTGAAAAGCCTGCAGCCATACCTGAAAAAATTCCACCTATAAAAAGAACTACAAAGGAGGTATTCAATAATGTATGTCGTAATTCTTTTTTAATATCATCAAAATTCTCATTCTTAACTGGTTCTTCTAAATCTGGAATAATTTTATGTAAGCCTGCTGAAGATAAAAGCATTGAGCCAAATATTAACCAAGCTCCTACAACACCATACATTTGATGGCCGGCAGGGTTTAATTGTCCATCAGGATAAGCAATTGTTGGTGTAAGAAATACAAAATAATTAAGTAAGGACATTGCGTTACCGCCCATCCAACCAAAGAAATAACGAATAGACATTAATTTTGTCCTTTCATCATATCCTCGAGTTATTTCAGGACCTAAGCTCTGATTTGGTATCTCAAAGAGGGTTGTACTTGTTCTAACAAAAATAGTCATTACAAGTAGATATATAAATAAATTTATATCTTCAGAAAAAGAAGGTGGATTCCACAACAAATAAAAACTTAAAGGTACAGGAAGAAGAGCTGCGTACATATAAGGATGTCTTCTTCCAAATTTTGAACGCGTATGATCTGACGCATAACCTATTAACAAATCAGAAACAGCATCTATTATAAGTGCAATAGCTATAGCTAAAGATGCCATCCACCCAGGTAAACCGAGAACAATATTATAATAAAATAAAAGGAACCAGCCAAAGGCATTATTCTTTATACCAAAAGCAACGGATCCTAATCCATATAACATAAAATTTTTGTTACTTTGCATTACGCTTTCTTAATTTTTAATTATTCTTTTTTGCAGTTTCTGCAGATACCTTTAATTCATCTGCAATATTAATTGCTTCCTCTGGAGAAAAATCCATTGGAATCTCGATTTTATCCGAAGACACAAATATTCTAACCATGCCTTTGTTAGTTGGACCAATTTGTATATCTGCAACAATATCACTTTCTTTGTTAATTCCAGATTTTTTCATATGAGACCTAAATTTTAATTACCTTCTAATTTTGCTACCGCAGCGGCCACAGAAGCATCTATTTCATGGCTTCTAGGGTTTCTTCTAAGTGTTAAACCACCATTAACTTGAAGATTTTGACCAGATAAAAAACACTCATCGCTACATAAAAAGACTGCAGCAGCAGCAACATCTTCAGATGTTCCGATTCTTCCAAGAGGATATTCTTTTTTAAATGCATCTTCAAGGCCAGGAGCAGCCATGGCATCGGATGTCATTGGCGTTGCTGTTAAACCTGGAGAAATCGAATTTGCTCTAATACCTTTCTCACCAAACTCATTAGCTATGGTTCTTATGACATGATCAATTCCAGCTTTCGTTCCCATATATGCAGCATGATTATCAAGCATAATTGTTGCTGTGGCAGAAGAAATTTGAATAATATTACCACCCTCCTTCATAGCTGGAATACATGATTGAAAAAATTGATAAGGACCTTTAAATTGAAGATTCATTATTTTTACTAAATCTTCTTCAGTACTTTCTAGAAAAGGCGATAAATAACCCCAGCCAGTCGCTTGAATCCCTATATCAAGCTTTCCATGAAGATCGACAACTTTGGATGTCATAGCATCAATATCTTCTTTCTTTGTTATATCACAAACTGCATAATCTCCGCCTACTTCACTTGATATTTCTTTAAGTGAATCTTCATTTCTACCCGCTACGACAATCTTAGCTCCCTCCTGAGCAAATCTTCTGGCCATTACTTGACCCATATTATCTTTTCCGGCCGCGCCAAGAATAAGCGCCACTTTATTATTTAGTTTTCCAGACATCTTTTTCCCCTTAATTAATAAATATGAATTACTTTCTATCAGGCAGATTTAAAAATAAAACTACAATTCCTGCAAAAATACATAGAACCACATTTATAGAAAAAGCCAAAGTATAATTACCAAAAGTATCATATAGCCATCCCGATAAAGGAGCAGCAGTAATCTGCATTGGAACCATAAATGGGCCAACCAAACCTCTAGCCTTTCCAAAATTGGAACTACCAAATGCTATTGCAAAGGTTGAATTCATTAAAGGTATAGTCCCCCCTAAACCTAATCCCATTACTATGACAGAAAACAATAAAAGTAATAAATTATCAGCAAAAATTAAAGTTGCTATACCTAAGCCGTGAAAAAATAATGAAACTAATATTGTTTTCTTGGCGCCCAATTTATCTAACAAATTTCCGAAAATAATTTTTCCAAGTGCAGCATTAAATGCGGCAACAGAAAATATCCATGAAGCTTGAATTGGACTAAAACCTAGATCCTGAGAATATATTGGTATATGAGTATAAACGCCTAAATTTGCTGATAATTGTAATGTAAATATTATTGTTAATATCCAAAAAACTTTCTTTGAAAGAATTTCATTAAAGGTAATAGTTTCACTTTTTGTTGCTTCCTTAGAAGTATCTATATCAATCTTACCATCAGGGTGTTGATTAACATCCTCGGGTTTATCGATGATAAACTTGTATGCACAGTATGAACAAACAACAAGAACAAAAATACCAAAAATGAGATAAGCACCTCGCCAAGTAAAATTAGAAATTAAAAAAACAGCTATTGGCGGTATTATGACACCAGAAAAAGAAAGGCCTATAGCTGCATACCCTAAAGCCGCCCCAATCTTATCTCTAAACCAGTTTGAAATTAATTTTGATGTACTCAAATTACCAAAAATTACCATTCCTAATGAGACTAAAGCCCCATAAATGAATAAAAATTGGTAAAAACTCTGAACTACAGAAAGTAAAGTTAAGCCAAGTCCATATATGACTGCGCCAACAGTTAAAACCTTTCTTATCGAGAATCTGTCTAAAATATACCCCATTAAAGGTGAATATAATCCTGCAGTTAAAATCATTACAGAGACAGTGAGAGAGACAAGAAACCTACTCGCTGAGAATTCATCTTGTATAAAACTAAAAAAAACTGCATATGCATAAAAGGCAAGACCACCAGAAATAAAATCGATAAAATTAGCGCTTATTATCATACGCCAGCCAAGAAATTTCTGTTTTATTGAGTCAGTAGACATATAGTAAATTCTTTTAAAATAAGAAAATAGAATAGGAACATAATATCCTATTAGAAAGAACTTTTTTTTATTATGATATATATTGATGAGATAAAAAGGATATTAAAATGCCCACGCTAAAAATAGATCCACATAAAAGCTGGATCCCTTTAAAAGAAAAAGCTGATAAGACTTCTAATGAAAAACATAAAATACTGTTAAATGAGGTAGCTAATCACATGGAAGCAGAAATTAAAGGACAGTTGGATCCTTTAATGAATACTCTTACAGCAGAACCTGTTTACCATTTTTGGAGAGTAAGTGATGTGAATATGATACTTAATGGTTATGAAGAAGTTTCTGGTTTTTTATAGTAATATGTTCCAAAATGGTGGTGAGCAATTTGAGGTTGTCACAAAACGAATTATTGTTAATGATGATGGCGTTATTACCGAGGGCAAGGTTAAGCAAGTTTACACAAAAGATAATTTAAAACTCATGGGATTAACAAAAGATACTTTCTCAGAAATTGATAGTAGTGATTTGTGGTTAAGTAATACACAATTAATTACAGTATGGCCATCTGATCCAGATTTAAAATTGATTGGTGAGGATATTTATTTTGGTGAGAATCCGATGGAAACTCTAAAACCAATAAATGAAAATGAAATACCAGATTATTATAAAATAAATTAGCCTTTTGTTTTATATGACCACACTGAAACTGGTATACTGAGTAAATAAATTATTCCTATTATATTTATTGCTATCCATAAGAAGTTTATTAGTGACAGATAAATGAGAAAAAAGAATAGTGAAAAATATATATAATTTTTTCTACTTATTTTTATTTTAAATTGCTTTGAAGAAAATGTTGGTATGTTACTTACTAACAAAATACCAATAATTAAAATATAAATACTTAAAAATATTTCATTTTCTTTAGCCCAATTAAAGCCTAAAAAACTTTGTACGAGAGG
>CACANC010000033.1 GCA_902533755.1 uncultured PS1 clade bacterium | reverse complement strand
TACAAAAAGAAGATTAGACTATAAAAGTGCTCAAGAATATTACAAAATTTTATAGATGATGAGATAAAAAAATGATGAAATTTTTAAAAAACCTTTTCAGTACAGAGAAGAATACTACTGACACAATTGATAATTCCGATCTTAATATAGCAATTATAGCTATACTTTTGAGAGCTTCCTCAATTGATGGAAATAAGAATGAATTAGAATTAGGCATGATCAAAGATATTTCAATCACAGATTTAAATATTAAAGAGAATGAATTTGATAACTTGTATTCTAGAGCAATTGAAGAAGAAGATTTTTCTGCAGACATCTATAAATGGACAAAGATAGTTAATGATAATTGTGATGAAAACATAAAATTAAATATTTTTAGATCAGCGTGTAAAATAGTTAACGCTGATGGAAATATAGATCCATTTGAGTCAAATTTTACAAGAAGATTATCGGGTTTACTCTATATAACTGATAAACAATCAGGTGAGATAAAAAAGGAATTTAAGTAATTATGACTTATATTGTTGATGAACAATGTATTAAATGTAAACACATGGATTGTGTAGAGGTCTGTCCTGTAGATTGTTTCTATGAAGGCGAAAATATGCTTGTTATTCATCCTGATGAGTGCATTGATTGTGGTGTTTGTGAGCCAGAATGTCCTGAAGAGGCAATACATCCAGACACTAAAGATGGAGTAGAAATATGGTTAGAGATAAATAAAAAATTTTCTGAAATCTGGCCAAATATTACTGAAATGAAGGAAAAACCATCCGATTCAGAAGAATTTTCCGGTATAGAAAATAAATATCAACAATTCTTTAGTGAAAAACCTGGAGACGGTGATTAATACTAATTCCTTGCAAAATATAGCTTTTATTGCTACACCGCCCTCTACATAACTTTTAGAAAATTAAAAATGGCATCAAAAAAGCAAGTTAATAAAAAAAAATCTAAAGCATCTAAGAATAATTCTTCTAAGGTAAAGACTAAGAAAGCTGTTTCTAAAAAAGCTCCTGCGAAAAAAGCTCCTGCGAAAAAAGCTCCTGCGAAAAAAGCTCCTGCGAAAAAAACAATAATAAAAAAAGTTTCTTCGAAAAAATTGCCGCCAAAAAAAATCAAATTACAGTATTCAATTGGTGATTTTATAGTTTATCCATCTCATGGAGTTGGAGAAATTACCGATATACAAACATTTGAAATAGCTGAAGAAAAATTAGAAATGTATAATGTAATTTTCGACAAAGAAAAAATGACTTTAAAAATTCCTACAATTAAAGCAAAAGAAATTGGAATAAGAAAGGTTTCATCGCGTAATGAAATGAAAAAAACCTTAGAAATATTAAAAGGTAAAGCTAAAGTCAGAAGAACAATGTGGAGCAGGCGTGCACAAGAATATGAAGCTAAAATCAATTCTGGTATTTTAACAGAATTAACAGAAGTTGTGAGAGATTTATTTAGGAATAGCAGTCAACCAGAGCAATCATACTCAGAGAGACAGTTATATGAATCTGCAAGAGATAGACTAGCAAGAGAAGTAGCTGTTGTTGAAAAAACAGATGACGATAAGGCTGTTGATAAAATCGAAATTATTCTTAATGATGCAACAAGAAAATCATCCTCTGAAAATTCAATTATTTAGTATATAATCAACACATGGCTCATGATAGAAATAAATTGGTAAGTCTTGCAAAAAGATTGTTGGCTCATAACTTGAATGGAACTACTGATCAGGCTGATGGAATTATGGTCAAACCAGTAGCTGATTATACTGATAATAAAATTATTAGTTCAGAAGTTAATAAAATTTTTTATGATCATCCTATACCAATAGCCTTAAGCGCAGAATTTAAAGAAAATAATTCTTATAAAGCAGCAAAAGTAATTGATACTCCCTTGCTTATTACAAGAGGCGAAGATGGAGTGGTTAGAACATTTATAAATATTTGTAAGCATAGGGGTGCACCCGTTTGTCCTGAGGGTTCAGGAAGAAAATCAAAATTTAATTGCACCTATCATGGTTGGATGTATAACAACACTGGTGATCTAGTGAATATATTTAAGTCAGATACATTTGGTGATATCGACAAATCAAAAATAAAACTAACTGAATTATTTTGTGAAGAAAGATCTGGATTTATTTGGGCTTGTTTAAATCCAGAAATTAAATACGATCTAAATAAATGGATGAATGGGTTTGATGCTGAGCTTGATGATATTGATTTAAAAAACTGGCACCTTTTTAAAAGCATAAAAATAAACGGACCAATGTGGAAAATATGTTGGGATGGTTATACAGATGGTTATCATCATCACATGGTTCATCCTGAGACAGTTGGAAAAAATACTATAGTCAATTTAATTGCCCATGATACATATGGTCCTCATCAAAGATTTGCTTTTGGTTTAAAGAATATTGATGAACTCTCTGATATTGAGGAAAAAGATTGGGAGCCTGAAAATCATTTACGACTTATTCACTCAGTTTTTCCTAATTCTTCAATTTCAGCAATTCAAAATGAACATTGTTTAGTAAGTATAATTTTTCCATCGCCTGATTTACAAGAGACCATCACAACTCAATATATTTTATGTTTAAAGGAACCAAAAACAAGAGAAGAAATAAAAAAGGCTGAAGAATTTGCAGAATTAAGTAGAGCCGCCATAATAGATGAAGATTATCCAATAAACTTTAAAATACAAGAATCTATTCACTCCAAAGCGAATACAGAATTTTTATTTGGAAAAAACGAACCTATCCAACAGCACTATCATAATTGGATCGAAAAACTCTGCAATAAGTAAGTTATTTTAATTTTTTTAGGTCCCGTAGCTCAGCAGGATAGAGCGTCAGATTCCTAATCTGAAGGTCATAGGTTCGAATCCTATCGGGATCACCATTATGCGTCACTCTGCCACAATAAAAAATTGTTATTTATAACCATATAAATGATGCGACCTAAGCAATTTCTAGCCATCACTCCCTCCAGCTTGGGTCGCCTAAAAGTTTACTTGTATTTATTTTTCATTTGTAGCATGTTCATTTTTTGTATTTTTTGGAGGGAAAAATGGAAAAAAGAAAGTTAGGTACTACTGATATTGAAGTAAGTTCAATATGCCTTGGCACAATGACATGGGGACAACAAAACACTAAAGATGAAGGATTTGAACAAATGGATTATGCCCTTGATATGGGCATAAATTTTTTTGATACTGCTGAAATGTATGCAGTTCCTCCAAAAAAAGAAACCCAAGGCTCAACGGAAAAAATTATTGGTAATTGGTTCAATGAGAGAAAAAACAGAGATCAGGTTATTTTAGCTACTAAAGTTTGTGGGAGAGCTCCTTTCACCTGGCTTCGAGATGATGAAACACCGACTGAACAAACTAAAAAACAAATGTTTGAAGCAGTTGATAAAAGCTTAGAAAGGTTACAAACAGATTATATTGATTTATATCAACTTCACTGGCCAGATAGACCAATGAGTCTTTTTGGTGGCTCCATAAATTATCAACATGTTGAAGGAGATACCAATTCTATTGAGTCCATTTTAGATGCTCTTTCTGAACTCATTAAGATAGGTAAAATTAGAAATATTGGATTATCCAATGAAACCCCTTGGGGAACAATGGAGTTTATTCATCAATCTAAAAATAAAAATTTACCTAAAATGCAATCTATTCAAAATGCTTATAATTTACTTAATAGGATATTTGAATTTGGAGGTTCAGAAATAGCTTTTAGAGAAAGTGTTGGACTTTTGGCATACTCACCTCTTGCTCAAGGTTATCTTACTGGAAAATATCAAAATGGAAACTTGCCAAAAGGATCAAGAAAGGAATTATTTGATCGGCTACAAAGATATGAAGGAGTAGGAAGTGAAGAAGCAATTGAGTCTTACCTTAATATTGCTAAAAAATACAATATCGATCCATCGCAATTAGCAAACCAGTTTGTTACAACCAGACCTTTTGTAACCTCAAACATAATCGGCGCAACAAGCATGGAGCAACTTAAACTTGCTGTAACATCAATTGAAGTTAATTTGACCGAAGAAATAGAGAATGATATTGAAAAAGCCTTCCAAATGCATGGTAATGTTGCCTCATAAAAAACTAATCAATTGTAAACAGTAACAATGCATTACCAGGCATATGATTATATATGCCATATCCTGAATTTATAGCCATATAACCATTCCTTATCGAAGGACCTGATCCGCTAAAACTTCCTCCATATGCTGGGGTTCCAGAAATACTTTCGTAATTTCCCAAAGAATTAAAACTCCACAAAATCTCTCCATTATCTTTGTCATAAACTCTGATCATTCCATCAAGATGTCCTGCAATGACTGCGCCAGGAATAGCTGTTATTGCAGCTGAAATTCCTGGATCACAATTAATATCTATTTCTTTGCATTCTTTTTCAGTAATTTTGGACCACAAAATATTACCAGTTTCAGTATCCAATGAATGCATCCCAGGTTTTCTATTTAACCATACTTTTCCATCATGGGTATTTTTCATATCATTTAA
This sequence comes from uncultured PS1 clade bacterium, assembly GCA_902533755.1. GTDB lineage: Bacteria > Pseudomonadota > Alphaproteobacteria > MED-G09 > MED-G09 > AG-430-B22. Next base: position 4,580 of record CACANC010000033.1, on the reverse strand, counting down.
TGGTACATATAAAACCTTACCATCGGAGGCCATGCCAAAATGAATACCACCTTGCGTTCCACCACCTGAAACAACTTTTGACCAAATTATTTCACCATTATCAGGATTAATTCCATAAACAGAACCTGACTTTTGACCAGCAACAAGTATGTCTTTATCACCTAAGTCTATAAGAATAGAACTTGCTGAATAATCCATATCTGGCCCATTTTCCTCGGGGCAATTTGGCAAAGCTTTTCCCATACAAGCAAGATTCCACGCATCTCCAGCTAGTGTTTGTCTTCTCCAAACCTCTTCACCTGTATCAATATTATAAGCAATAATTGCATCAGAAGAATCATCAGCGGGCGTTGAATAATTTTCACCAGTTCCAATGTAAACATAACGTCTCTTTTCATCTATATTAGGAGAAGTCCATATTGGCGCTCCTGATGGTCCAAACATTCTTGTACCAACAGATGTTGTGCCTGAATATTTTGCAGGAACAGGAATTGAATATTTTTTCCATAAAATTCTACCAGTATCCGCCTCAACTGCCAAAAGCCCTCCTCGAAAAGTACAACATTCATAATCATCATTAAATGCGGGAATAACCTCTAAGCCAGATACTGGAATAAACAAAATATCTTCAAATTTCGCAGAAGTAGCTGTTCTAGTTGCATTAGGGTGATCATCAGTTTTTATTTTCCAAATTAGTTCACCAGTTTGTGCATCAAGAGCGTATTCATTTGCAAGTATATCACCAAAATAGATATGTGGACGCTTCTTTGGCTTTTCACCATTTTTCCATTCATCCATGATTATACCAGTACGCACCTCGGCAGAAGCAGAAAAATTCCACTTCACACAACCAGTTTCTACATCTAGTGCATATATGTCACCAGATTGGCTTCCTACAAAAATTGAACCCATAGCAAAAAGTGGCTGTGATCTAGCTCTTTGAGAATATGGAAAACCAAAAGCCCATTTAAGTTTTAATTTCTTAACATTCTTTGAGTCAATTTTTCCAGAATTTTTAGGAATGAATCTTGATGTATCATAGCCCCATCCATAGGGTGCAGGAGCCTCCCTCAAGTCAAATTTCATTCTATTTGATTCACAATAATTGAGTTCTGCTTCTTTTGGAAAATCCTTTCTATCTTTTCTTACAATATATTCAACAATTTGTATTTTTTCTTCTTCTGACAAATGGGAAGACTGTTCTGCCATTATGCCGTCATTCATTGTTCTAAATAAAGCTTGAGGAATAAGCATTTCAAGCCAATTAACTGCTGGTGCTTTTTGTATTGATCCGTCATGACAAATTGCACAATTATCTTGATAGAGGGCATTTCCTGGGTGTGTTTCAGGATCAATAGTAATCTCTCTAACAATTAACTCATCTGTAGACTCTCTAACTTTGGCATCTTCATCTATTATATAATCTTGTTCATTACTAATGATATCAGCATTTAAGAAGTTTGAAAAAATTAAGCAAAAAATAAAAATAAAAATCTTCATTAAAATCCCCTAAGTTATCAAAATATTATGACATAATAAAATAATAATCCATCGTAAATTCTATGTTATTATTAAGATACTTTAGGATAAAAAATGAATAATAAACTTCCAATTAGTTGCTTTATAATTGCGCAAGATGAAGCAGACAGAATAACTAATACAATTGGATCTGTTATAGACTTTGTTGATGAGGTAATTGTTATTGATTCTGGGTCAACAGATGGTACGCAAGATTTAGCTAAACAATTAGGTTGCAAAGTTTTTTTCAATAAATGGAATGGTTATGGACCACAAAAACGTTTTGGTGAAGATTGTGCAAGAAATGAATGGTTACTTAACCTTGATGCAGATGAATATTTATCTGATAAAATTAAATCGGAAATATTACAAATTTTTGATGATAATAGTAATCATTACAATTTCTTTTCAATGAAAGTTACCCCGATCTACCCAAATTGGAAAAAGCCTAGGCTTTTCTCTGCCTCACATCAATGTGTAAGATTATACAATAAAAAATTTGGAAGATTTTCAAATTCACCTGTTCATGACTCAGTAGAAACAAACAATTCAAAAGTTTTTTATTTTAAAAATCATATTTATCATAATTCCGTAAGATCATTTAAACATCTAATTGAAAAGGAGGAGAGGTATATTCAACTTCAATCAAAAACTTTGAAGGATAAAAATAAGATATTTTTATTTTTGAGAATTTTTGTTGAGTTTCCTCTTGCCTTTGTAAAATATTATTTTATCCGAAGACATTTTACTGGCGCATTAACAGGATTAGTAACAGCCTTAATATTAGCTTATTATAGATGGAAAAGAGTGGTAGCTCTACTTAAGAGTTAATTTTATTCTTTACAAGATTTTATGTGATTATGTATCTTATCAACTATCCAGTCATGTGTTCCTTCCGGAAGATCGTGCCCCCAACCATCAAGAATTTCTATATTTGATCCTGATATATTTCTATGTGTATCTTTTCCTGCTTCTAAAGGAACAAGATTATCAGAAGAACCATGTAGCACTAAGGTTGGTAAAGATATTTTTCTTAATCTAAGGGTTCTATCGCCATCATCGCCTATAGCAGCATATTGTCTTGTTGAGCCATCTGGATAATACATTCTGTCATAGCGATAGGAAAATTTTTCTCTTAAAATTTCTTCTGAAGTCGGATATTTTGGAGATGCCCACAATCTTCTTATCATAAGATTGTTTTCTATAACATCTTCTTTACTTGATGATTTTGGTTGACGAGTCAGTCCTTCTATTACCTCCTTTGATGGCCTTGGTAATTTTGGATTACCAGATGTAGACATTACAGAAATAAGACTTTTACATCTATCAGGATAGTTAAAAGCGATAAGTTGAGCGATCATTCCGCCCATAGAGGTCCCTAGAATATGTGCTTTTTTTATAGATAACTCATTTAAAATATTTATACAATCCTCGGCCATATCTTTAAGTGAATATGGAACTTTTGGTTTATCCACATCTTTTGGTAATTTTTCTCTAGAAAAAGAATATTTCCAGATCAAATTCATATCATCAATTTTTTTGTTTTCAAACTTATGACTCAAACCAACATCCCTATTATCAAAAATAATTACTCTAAATTCTCTTTCTACAATTTTATTTATTAGATTAATTGGCCAGTCACATAGCTGAGATCCAAATCCAGAAATCATAATCAAAGGTGTATTATCTTTATGCCCAAATTCTTGAACTTCTAAATTGATGTTATTTGAAGAAACTTGCATTTCAAAGACTAAGAAATATTTCTATCTTTACCTTCCCAATACGGAGCTCTCAGTTCTCTTCTAAGAATCTTTCCGCTAGGGTTTCTTGGAAGTTCTTGTGCAAAATCTATTGATTTTGGACATTTGTAACCAGCTATTTTGGTTTTAACAAAGTCAATTATTTCTTTATCTTCTAATTCTTTATTTGTAACTACTATTCCTTTAACTGCCTCACCCCATTTATCATCAGGTATTCCTATAACAGCTGCATCGGAAATATTTTCATGGGCCATAAGTGCATTCTCAACCTCAGCTGGATAAACATTTTCGCCTCCTGAGACAATCATATCTTTAACTCTATCGTGAATATATAAGAATTTTTCATCATCAAAATAACCTGCATCACCAGTGTAGAACCATTCGTCTATAATAGACTCCTGAGTTGCGTCTTCTTTATTCCAATACCCCTTCATAACACAATGACCTTTAATAAGTATCTCTCCCACTTGACCATCTTCTATTTCGTTATTTTTTTCATCAACTATTTTTATATCAATACCAGGGTATGCTCTTCCACATGATCTTAGTTTTCCTTTTTTAGGATCATGGTCCTCTGGTCTCATTGTTGTCCCCAGTCCAGTAGTCTCTGTTAATCCATAGACTTGCCAAAAATCACAACCCATAACATCAATAGCTTTTTTAAGAGTGTCCTCAGCTATAGGTGATGCCCCATAAAGAACCTGCCTTAAAGAAGAAAAATCAGTATTACCAACATTTGGATGATTTAATAAAAATAAAATAATAGCTGGAACAAGAAGGGCTAACTCAATTTTTTCTTTTTCAATTAAACTTAAAATCAGTTCAGGGTCAACTTCAGGTATTATAATATTTTTACAACCAAAAACTATTCCCATTACCCCCATATTGGCACCAGCAACATGAAATACTGGGGAACAGATAATATTTGCCGAACCTTCATGCCAGTCCTTTCCCCAAGTTTTTTCTACCATTTGATTAGATTCAATGAAGTTCCTATTTGTTAGTTGAACACCTTTTGGATGCCCTGTAGTTCCTGAAGTATAAAGTTGAATAACATCATCTTCTATATTTGACTCAATCATAGGATCTTTATTATCAAATCTATCTCTCCATGCAATATAATCTTCCCACTCTGAACCCTCATCCATAGAAATTATTTTTTTTACTGTTGGAATCTCGTCAATTATTTCTTTAATTATTGGATAAAATTCTTTACTTACAAAAAGAATTTCGCTTTTAGAGTCATTTATTACATAAGAAACTTCAGGCGGAGCAAGACGCCAATTTATACCCACTGCTACA
>CACANC010000032.1 GCA_902533755.1 uncultured PS1 clade bacterium | reverse complement strand
GATGGAGATGACTGGATTATTAATGGTCAAAAAGTATGGACTTCAGGAGCACATTTTTCTGACTTTGGAATAATAGTGGTTAGAACTGATCCAAATGTTGCTAAACATAAAGGGTTATCCTTTTTCTTCCTTGATATGAAATCCGAAGGAATAGAAGTTAAGCCTATCAGACAGCTTTCTGGTGGTGCAAACTTTAACGAGGTCTTTTTTACTGATGTAAGGGTACCGGATTCTCAAAGATTAGGCGATGTAGGGCAAGGGTGGAAGGTTGCTTTAACAACTTTAATGAATGAAAGACTTGCAATTGGCGTTCCTAAGTCTGCAGACTATAGTTCACTTACTAGAGCAGCAAAAGAGGTTGATTTAAATGATCAACCAGCAATTAAAAACGATTTAGTTAGGTCAAAAATAGCTGATTGGTATATTCAGGCTGAGGGTCTTAAATATACAAAGATGAGGACTTTAACTGCTTTATCAAAGGGTGAAACTCCAGGGCCAGAAAGTTCAATTGGTAAAATAGTTTCTGCACCTAAAATGCAGGATCTTGCTTCATTTGCTATGGATCTTCAGGGAGCTGCTGGAATAATTAATGATTCAGAAATTGCTTTACTGCATTCAATATTTCAAAGCCAGTGGTTAAGTGCTGCTGGTTATAGAATTGCAGGTGGAACAGATGAGATACTCAGAAACATCGTTGCAGAAAGAGTTCTTGGTCTTCCTCAAGATGTAAGAGTTGATAAAGCTGTACCATTTAATGAATTACCAAGTGGCCGTTAATTTATTTCGATAAAGTTAACTTGCTTTCCATTAATATCTTTTAAGGATAAATGGATTTTATTTTCAGTAAATTCAATGAATCCATAATTTTCCCATAGATACATAGAGTTAATTCTATTAGGCCCTGGTTCAGGCGGTCTATCTTTACCTTTATATTTTGTAACCCATGCAGCGCCTGGAAGATTTAGTGAGCTAGAAGTAATTTCATATAACTTAGTACCTTTTGTGGTTTTATCTTTATAAATACCGCCAGCATGTCTATCGCCAGATAAAAAAATTATATCTTTAATATTTTTTGAATCAATAAGGTTATACAGCCTCTCTTTTTCTTTTGGCAGATTACCCCATTTCTCAAAGCCGTGACCCTCTGCAATAATTTGAATGCTAGAAGCAATTATTCTAATATCCGCATTTTCATCTAATTTATTTGATAACCATTCCCATTGTTCATTGCCAATTAGAGTTTTATTAGGGCTATTATCAGGTAAATAGCGTTCTTTTCCAGGAGCCCCTCTCTCATCTGTTCGCTTAAGGGGTGATCTAAAGTATCTTGTATCAAGAAAAATTAATTGTAAGAGACCTTTTTTTGTTATTTTTTTTGTTTCGAAATAAATACCTTCTCTATTTCTTCTTGGATCATTTAAAGAAATATTCCAAAAATCAAGAAATAGATTTTTAGCTTCTTTTTTATATTTATAATCAGCACCACCATCATTTTTACCATAATCGTGATCATCCCAAATTGCATATACTTCATTAGTTTCCTCTAGTTTTGTGAAAGGGATTTTTGTTTTTTGTTTTTTATAGGCTTTGCTTAATTTGTCTAATTTTCCTGTAATCCTATCATCACCATAAACATTATCTCCCATGAAAATAAAAATATCTGATCTATCTTTAAGTATACTTTTCCATATAGGTTGTTCTTTTTCTTGAGTAACGCAAGCACCAAGGGCAATTTTATTTACATATTTTGGAGTGGAAAATAACTTTTTAAATGGCAAAGCATTAGAAAAAAGAGAAGCTAAGCTTCCTAAAAGAAAAATTCTACGATTAATTTTAGGAGTAAGTTTTTTTTCCATAATAATATTATATAAAAAAAGGGCGCTAATTAATAGCGCCCTTTGTTTAATATTATTGCTTTTAATTAGAATTCATATTTAAGACCAACTTTGAGTTGCCATACTGATTTTCCAATTTTTCTTACTGGATCTCCATCAATATCAAAATTTTTGTATACATACCGACCTTGATCATCAACCTCTGCTTCAACAACACCTCTAGAGTTCATTGTCCCGCCAGCATAATTTTCAAATCCACCCCAATCAGAGTTTATGAGATTTAATACATTCTCTATATCAACAAAAAATGTTGCTTTTCCAGTTATACCGCCAGTGGGAAGTTGTTGAGCTATTCTTACATCAAAAGTACCTTCCCAAGGACTATTAAAGCTATTCCTTGGTACCGCATTCCCTCTATAACCTGATAATCCAGAGTCATCTAAAAACTGATTAAATGCCTCAAGATCAAATCCATCAGCATAAAGCACATTTGGATCATTTAGACTTGGTACATATAATAGATCAATATTTTCTCCATCAGTTCTGTAACCACTCAAATCCCCAAGGAATGTATAACTAAAAGGTGTACCAGATTGTCTGAAACCATTTAATGCAATACTTGTTTCTAAATCACCAAAGATATTACCTTGCCAACTTAGTTTATAATCAAAGGCATGTTCTACCTCATAATGTGAAGGAGAATTTACAGGGGTTAGATGATCAAATACTGGGAATCTTGTTGCGCTTGAAAAGATAATAGAACTTGTCATGGCATGGGCCATTTCTCTTTCTTGATGGGCATATGATAGATATAAATCAATTCCATTATCAAAAGTTTTTTCGAATGAAATACTGTAAATATCGCTTTCAGGTTCTACATCTTTAAAGGTTGTCAGATATCCAACATAACTACATCCACCATATAACGGTCTGTTATCAGCTAGTGCATTCCCTCTTGGATCACAACCACCTATATAAGCTCCAACAGGATCCTCTTCTTTCATGTGCATATAATTAGCTCTTAAAGTAAAAGGACCAATTAAATTAGATTCTAAGTCTGCTGTTACCCCTACATGTAATTTAGTTATGGATGGTATACCAAAATCTTTATCCATCATATTAGTATAACCACCGGTATCCCCAATTTCGTTTCTTACAAGAGCTAAAGCAGCATCACCAGGATAACTTTCAGGTGTACCAGGGGTGGGTAAGTTATTGCTTCTTGCTCTAAGTTTATTTCCAGGTAAACCTAAACCAGTATCAATGTATGGCCCCCCATACCAAACTGGCGGAAGATTACCACTAAACTCACCCCAACCAAATGTAACCAATACATTATCTTGGGCTTGCCAATCTAAAGAGAAACGAGGCATTAGAATATCTTCACCATCTAAACTCACATCATTTTCAGGAGCAGGTCTATATGTATCGCCTGTCCAATTATACCAAAATGTATTTTTCTCAGGCACTGAGTCCATACTTATTTCTTCATATCTAAAACCTATCCTTGCAGTTAAGTCAGGTGAGATATCCCAGGTATCTTGAAAATAAATTATTGTGAAATCCATATTGAATCGACCAGCTGCATCTAGAGGATTATTTGTATCGGCATTTCTATAATCTAATTCTCTAAGATTACCTGCAATAAAATCATCAATGGAGTTATAATCATATTCTCCAAGACTATTCCTTGAAAACATATTGAACATATCATTTTCAACTACTTTGTAGCCAAGTTTTAATGCGTGATTTCCGATATCATAATAACCAGCAATTTCATATTGCTTTCTGTTTGTTTCAATTTGATTGGCATGTCGATACTGATCAGGTCCAAAAAATACTGTTCCTCCCGAAGCCACTCTTATGCCAACTTCACCAATTGTTGTTGCTCCTACAGGAGTGTTAGGATTGCTCACATCTGTATCTGAAATTAAAATCTTAGTAGAAAAGTTATCCGTCCAATTCGAGTTTAATTCTAATTTCATTGACTCATATTCTTTGTTAATTCTGTACCAATTACTCGATAATGGTAGGCCCCAAGTTCTATTAAAGTAAGCTGACTCAGTAAAGCCTTCAGTAAGGTTGTAAGAAAAAGTAAGATTATGATTTTCAGATAAATTAGCATCCAATCTTAAAAATGTTTTTTCATCTTCTTCTTCACGAGCTTTATTATATGAACCTGCATCATAACCAATTACATCCATAGCGGCTTTAATAACGGCATCAGCTTCGGCTTTAATAACTGAACCAGATTGAAAACCAAGTAAAGATATTGGGTCTGATGCTTCATATTTTTCATATCCTAAAGAAAAGAATAACTTATCCTTTATAATGGGACCATTAAATGTGAAAGAAAACAATTCAGTATCAGGGTCAGGTTGGTCAGTTTTTTCACCAAATGGTTCATCACCACTTTTTTGAGATGCTTCAACAGTGAAAGATCCATGAAAATCATTAGTTCCAGCTTTAGTTGTTAAAACAATGTTTCCACTTAATGCTTCACCAAGTTCTGCATCATAATTTGCAACTTTTACTGATACTTGTTCGACAAGGTCAATAGAAATAGGCATTCTATTCGTTGGATAAGCATTGCTACTAAGACCATAGGAGTCATTAGCGCTTACGCCATCAATAACGAAACCGATTAATCGTGGCATTCCACCAGCGAAAGATAATCTTCCTTCGTTATCAACGGTCACAAAGGGATCTAATCTCGCAATATCTTTTATATCTCTATCGATTGAGGGAAGGGTCGCTAAATCTTCTGAAGTGAAGGTTGATCCAGGTCCTACTCCTAAGGTGTCGAAATTAACAGCCTGACCTGTTACAATAATTTCTTCAATATCTGTTCCACCAAGTTGAATATTTAGATTATATTCACCACCTAGACTTGTATATATACCCGATCGTAAAGATGATTGCCCATCTTTGGTAGCTCTAACATCAAAAGGACCACCTAAACGTAAACCTCTTGAATAGAATGAACCAGTATTATTAGTACTTGTTGAAGCTTTTGTTCCAGAAGGCAAATGTGTTATTTGAATAGATACACCTGAAACCGGGTTACCAGAACTATCAAATACTGAACCTCTAATAGCACCTGTAGTTTGTTCGGCACTAATAGTTAGAGGTAAAATAATTGAAATTGAAAAAAGAAAAAAAGAATAGAAAGTTACTTTTTTAGATAACTTTAGAATGTTTTTAGGAAACATATTTTTGACCCTTTATTTAAAAAATATAATGATGAAATTTGTATAAAATTTCTTATGTAATTAACCTATCAATTCTTATCATAAAATATGGATTCTTCGCATAGTTTTTTATGAAGTTTTTGTTAATTTTTTTTAAAGGTGTGTAACTTTGGTAATTTTTAAAAATTTATAAATAACAAAAAAAATGGCCCGAATTAATTTCGAGCCATTTAATTTACTATATTTATTTAATTAATAAGAAACATTAAAGGTTACACCTACCGTAGATGGTTCATTCCACCACCCTCTAGATGTTAGACCACCAATTGTAGCCCATCTTTGTTCTCTCTCATCAGTAAGATTTCTTCCCCATAATGTTATGCTGTAATTATCGACAGAATAACTAAGTGTAGCATTAACATTTTCAATGCTATCTAGGTCTCCCAATGGGTTATTTGAAGAGTCTGAATTCATTTCATCTCTGAAACGATAAGATACTCTACCTTTTAATTCACCATTACCTAGTTGAGCTGTGTATGAAGTAGTAAACCCAAATGTATTTTCTGGAGTATTACGAGGAATTAATCCTGAGTTATCAGTAATAATTCCATCACCTGTTAGGTCAGCGAGATAATCTTTGTATTCAGCTTCAAGATATCCATAAGTAACCATAAGGTCCCAAGCTTCAGTAACCTGATACATTAATTCTAATTCTATACCAGTCATCTCCATTGATGCAGCATTACGAATAACTGTAGCAACATTTGCTAAGTTAACAGGTATAAGAATAGATTCCTGTTTATCATCGTATTCAGATTTAAAAATAGCACCATTAAAGACTGCTCTTCCATCCTGAAGTGTTGATTTCCAACCAAACTCATAATTTTTAACATATTCCGGTTCATAACCAGGATAGATATCGTAGTTAGCTTGACGAGCGAAGAAACCACCACTTTTAAAGCCTTCACTATAAGTGGCATAATACATTACATCATCGTTAGGTTGATATCTAAGTCCAACTTTTGGTGTAGTTTCATCCCATTTAGCTGAGTATGATGTTGGGTTGTATATTCCTGGCCATGGTTCTCCTCTTAGAGGATAATAACCAGGAGCTGAAGCACCACCGACAAAATCTTTTTCTTCTTCAGTCCAACGGAAGCCCGCAGTTACTGTTAATTGATCAGTAACAAACCAGTCAACTGAAGCAAAAACAGCTATAGATTCTGTAACTTGAGTTTGCCCATTGTTACCAGCAACATCATCTTCCCATACATCTACATCATCATATCCTGCAACACCTTTTCTACCAAAAGGCCAAGGTGGAACACCTAAACGTGATAATTGATAAAATAAGTCATAAACATTCCATCTTTGTGCAAAATCAGCCTCCCAATCATAGATACCAGCGATAAACTGAAATTTATCTGAGAATTGTGATGTTACTCTGAATTCATGACTTGTTTGTTCCCAGTCATTAAAGAAATTCATTCTTAATAAACGAGCAGGTGAACCATCAAAATCTTGCATATTTTGTTCATCCATATCCCTGTTCGAATATATATAAGTGTATAAGAAGTTCTCAGTGTCATAATTAGCTGTAACAATAATTGACTCATATTCATTATCACTAAAATTTGATCCATCTGATTCAACTGTGTTCGGACCATCATTTGCATTTATTTCACAACCATTACGAGGATCAAAGCCAATTTGAGTAATTGTACATGCTAATTCACCTACACGATTTCTATTAACATAAGAACCTTGCTCACTTTTATCTTCCATTATTTCATAATGAAATTTGAGGCTAAGTTGATCATTAGGTTCCCATAAAGTAGTGAAACCATAATTTAACTTGTCATCGCCACCAGCATCTTTTTCAAGGAATGTATTATATACATGACCATCATGTTCAATGCTTGCAGCAAATATTTTAACACCTAATTGATTTTCAATAATTGGAACTTGGATAACTGTTTTAAGATCTTGTCTTCCAAACTCACCAATTGTTAAACTAGCATCAACTCCGAGATCAGTAAGAGACACAGGAGTTCTAATCACATTAAGAATACCGCCTGTTGTATTTTTACCGAACAATGTTCCTTGTGGTCCACGTAGAACCTCAATTCTCTCGATATCAAAATTATCTAGAAGAACACCACTTGATGTACCTAAAAACATACCATCCATTACAACACCAATTGATGGTTCATAACTTTTATCGCTTTCAAGAGACGCAACACCTCTAATAGTTATAGCTGCACCACTTGCGATACCTGGAGTTCTATTAATAAATAGATTTGGAGCAAAAGCTTGAATATCTTCAATTCTTCTTACGCTACCTTCATTTAATTGGTCAGTAATAGCGGTCACAGCCATAGGAACATCTTGAATAGATTCTTCTTTCTTTCTTGCTGTAACAATTATTTCTTCAATTGCTAATGTTGGAGCGCTTTCTTGAGCTTGAACATAGAAGTTCGTTGTCAAAATAAGAGCAAACATTAACAAGCATTTAGTTAAAAATTTCATTATATATCTCCCCAAAATTTTTAATTTCTTTTCAGCTATTTCATCATTAAAATAAGGATAATTAACTGAATTATTGGCAATTTAACTATTAAAGTGCTAATCGCAAGCTAAAATATAAAAAATATGTTATTTAAATAAGCTTTTAAAGAGATCCATATGTTATCACATAAATTTTGCATAGCCCCAATGATTGACTATACGGATCGGCATTGCCGTTATTTTTTTCGAAAACTTACTAAAAATGCTTTTTTGTACAGTGAAATGGTAGTTTCAGAAGCCATAATATATGGTGATAAGGATTTTTTTCTAAAGTTTGATGAGTCTGAGCATCCTGTTGCGCTTCAAATAGCAGGTAGTAATCCGAAAAATCTCTCATATGCTGCTAAATGTGGTGAAGATTTTGGATATGATGAAATCAATTTTAATCTTGGTTGCCCATCAAAAAGGGTTCAAGAAGGGAATTTTGGAGCATGTTTGATGAATGATATGAATTTAGTTGAAGATTGTCTAGGATCAATAATTAAATCCGTAAGTGTTCCTGTATCTGTTAAATGTAGAATAGGTCTTGATGATGATGACCCTTATGAGGTTTTACCATCTATGATTGAGAGATTGAGCTCAATAGGCATCAAAACAATAATTATTCATGCAAGAAAAGCTATTTTAGATGGACTTGATCCAAAAAAAAATAGAGAAATTCCTCCTTTGGATTATGATCTGGTTAGATTAGTAAAAAGAAAATGGCCTGAATTAAATTTGGTTTTAAATGGGGGTATAAATTCAATTGAGCAAGCTAAAAAGGAATTAAATTCAAACCAATATGATCCTGATGGCATTATGATGGGAAGAGCAGCATATATAGATCCATTTATATTAACAAATATAGACAATGTTTTTTATAAGGATAAAAAACTAGATCATTCTAGATTTGATATTGTTAGAGAGATGATACCTTATATAGAGTCTGAAATTACAAAAGGGACATATTTAAATCATATAACAAGACACATGCTTGGTCTTTTTCATGGAGTTAAAGGAGCAAAAGTTTGGAGAAGCCATTTATCTGAAAATGCTCCAAAGAGAAAAACTGATATCAATGTTATTAAGGAAGCTTTAATTAAAATTGAAGAAATTCAAAAAGAGGTAGCTTGATGTATTATAACGGTATTGGTCTTTTACCTTTTCTTTTTGCTTTAATTTTTTCAGGTTTATTATCCGGCTTTATAGCAGGACTTTTAGGTGTCGGTGGAGGAATAATAATTGTTCCAATTCTTTATCATGTATTGTCCTCTCTTGGTTTTTCGAACGAAATTATAATGCATGTCTCTGTAGCAACATCTCTTGCTATAATCATACCAACAGGATGGCGTTCTTATGTAGCGCACAAAAAAAATAATGCAGTTGATTTCTTAATTATAAAAAAATGGATAGCACCAACTTTAATAGGTTCTGCTATTGGAGCAATTATAGCTGGATTAATATCTGGTTTTTATTTGACATTATTTTTTGCAACAATAGCTCTATTGGTTTGTATTCATTTATTAACTCAAAATGACAATTTAAGACTAGGAAATCAATTACCGTCTGGTTTTTTTAGCTACAATATCCCTTTATTGGTTGGTTCATTTTCATCGATGCTTGGTATTGGAGGGGGAACATTTAATGTAAGTATCATGTCTTTATATGGTGTTCCAATTCATAAAGCTGTGGGAACTTCAGCAGGGCTAGGTTTTTTTCTATCTATACCAGGAACATTATTTTTTATCCTTACTGGTTTGTTTGCATCTAATTTACCACCTGGTTCACTTGGTTATGTCAATTTATTAGGTCTAATATTGATAGCTCCTTTAGCTGCTCTCTCAGCTCCTTTCGGAGCAAAATACGCTCACTCACTTCCTAAGAAAACATTAACTAGGTTATTTGCTATTTTTTTACTTTTTACATCAATAAGAATGTATCTAGAGCTTTTTTAAATTTTCTGATCGTAATCACCAATTTCTTCAAATTTTATTAATTCAGCATTAAGGCCATGAAATACTTCTTTCATTCTTGCCTCGGATACTGTGCTTTCACACACAACAACAAGATTAGGTGAATTTGATGAAGCTCTTACTAAACCCCATGAGCCATCTTCAAGATAAA
>CACANC010000031.1 GCA_902533755.1 uncultured PS1 clade bacterium | reverse complement strand
TTTTTGTTGTATTTCTGAAGGGGAATAGAAAAAAACAATATTATCTCTTAAGGCCCACAAAATTAAATAAATAGATGTAGCTATTGTTATAAAAAATAAAGATATTAGATAAATTCTTTTTTTTCTTTTAATCATTTTTTTCTTTAATTTTTTCAATAAGTTTTGAATTTCTCTGTGACAATAGGGTTGATGAAAAAAATAAAATTATAATAGCCAGAAATGCAAAAAAATATGCGAGAAAAACATATACTATATGACTTGTAAACATGGCCCTATTTTAACTATTTAGAGCTTAATGTATATGCAACATAACGTCTTAGGTTTAACTCACTAAAAAACCTTATAGAAAAAATATATAAAAACAAAAATATAAATGAAGCAAACATTACTAAAAGAGGTATTAGCATATCTATGTGTATTGAAGGTGTATCAAGTTTTGAAATAGTTGCTGGTTGATGAAGTGTTGTCCAAATATCTACTGAAAATTTAATGATCGGAATGTTAATAAAGCCAATAATAGCAAAAATAGAAGAAATCTTATCTCCTTTTACAGGATCATTAAAAGATTTTGATACAATGATAAACCCTAAATAAATAAATAATAAAATAAACATTGATGTTAATCTTGCATCCCAAACCCACCATGTGCCCCACATTGGTTTTCCCCATAATGAACCAGTAACTAAGCAAATGAGAGTAAAAACTGCACCTATAGGAGCAACAGATTTAGCATATATGAAAGCAACAAGATGACCATAAATTAGGCCAATTAGACTAGCTACAGCCATGGATGAATAGATGAATAAAGCCATCCATGCAGAAGGAACATGAACATACATAATTCTGACAGTCTCGCCTTGGAGATAATCAGGTGGCGAATTGAAGATAGCAAACCATAATCCAATAATTAATGAACTTATAAAAGCTCCACAAAACCATGGTGAAAGTGTTTTAATATATCTCTCTAAAATACCTGGATTGACTAATTGTAATTTCAATTCATTTCCCTTGTTGATCATTAAAGTAGTATTTTATATAAACAATTTCTATAAATTGTAATTATTTTCTTTTGGATAAAAAAATATAGTAGTATCAAAAAAAAATGAAAAATGACTATCAAAAATATTTAGAAACTCAAAGCAAAAATCTTGATGATTGGGAAAATATTGCAAACCAATCATTAAAAGAAAAAACAATTGATAATCTTAAAAGAAAATTTGATGGAAATTTAGAAAAAAAAATTCTTTATACAGAAAATGATATTACTCTAGAAAGTAATCACGCATATGCAAGGGGTTTAAAAGAAGAAGTAAATAAATTTCTTCCCTGGCATATTTGTTCAATGGTTGATTCATCAAGTGATAGTAAATTATATAACTCAAGAATTCTAAATGAATTAGAGCGCGGAGCGTCATCTATTGAAATTAATTATATTCACGACCAAGAAGGTGAAGAAATTTTAAAAGATATTGATCTTTCTATAGCCCCTATTTTTTATAGAGATATATCAAATCCAATAGAAGGATCCTCAAAGTTTTTGAATTTAATAAATAATTGGGAACATAAAAATAAAAAAACTCCATTAGGAGGATTAGAAGTTGATGCCATAGCTATAAGCTTTTCTAAATTTGAAAAAGATAATGAATTTAATCATGCTGAGTTAATTAATAATTTAAGTAAAATTATCAAAGAAAATAAGAATAAGAATATTAATTTAATAAATTTTGATGGAACAATTTGGAATAACATAGGTGCCTCTTTAAATGAAGAAATAGCATTAATGTGTCTGAGTTTTATTGAGATGTTAAGAAGCAATATTATTGATGATGAATCACTAATTAATTTCACGATTTCTTTAGATACTGATTTTTTCTTAAATATAGCTAAGATTAGATCCCTTAGAATTATCATAAATAATCTTTATGGCCATTTTGGTATTAATCCAATTTTCAAAATTAATGGTCGGACAGCTGATGAAATTATTTTTAAAGAAAGCCCCTGGGTTAATCAATTAAGAATTACAAATGCTGCCCTATCTGCAGCAATCGCAAATATAGATAGGTTAACATGTCATCATATAACAAATCCCTTAGGGCAAGCACCTGAATTTGTTAGAAGATTAACGAGAAACACTCATATAATTCTTCAAGAAGAATCAAATATTGGAAAAATTCAAGATGCTGCTGGTGGTTCTTATCTCTAAATTAGATATAATTTCATCAAGTATCGATTTTGTTTCTTGTCTAATTTTAACAAGAGGCAATCTAATCTCATAATCAATAAGATCCATTTTAGATAAAATATACTTAACTGGAGATGGGCTTGTCTCGATAAAGAGGGACTTATGAAGAGGCATAAGTATATTGTTAAGTCTTTTTGCTTCTTCTAAATCATTATTGGAAAAAGCTTTATGCATATCTGAACAAACCTTTGGAAGAATATTCGCTGTTACTGAAATGCACCCCTGTCCTCCATTAATCATGAACTCATAAATAGTTTCATCTTCACCTGAAAGTTGAATAAAGCCATCCTCACATAATTCATTGTGTTCTTTAATTCGAGAAATATCACTTGTAGCATCTTTGACACCCACGATTGATTGAAGATGAGACAACCTTCCCATTAAATCGACATTAATATCAATGACTGAGCGTGATGGAATATTGTAAATAATTATTGGAATACCAGAAGAAGCTGAGTCTAGCGCCTCATAATGAGCATATAATCCCTCAGGAGTAGGTTTATTGTAATAAGGAGTAACTACAAGTGCCGCATCAGCACCGGCATTCTCTGCGTGTTTCAATAAGTTAATAGCTTCCGCAGTAGAATTTGATCCTGTTCCAGCAATAATTGGTACTCTCTTATTGCTCTGATCAATAACAATTTCCACTACACGCTCATGTTCATCATGATTCAGAGTTGGGCTTTCTCCTGTAGTTCCCACAGGAACTATTCCATCTGTACCTTCAGATATATGCCAATCGACAAGCTTTCTTAGAGCAAATTCATCAATTTCATTACCTTTAAAGGGAGTTACTAACGCTACAATTGATCCTTTAAACATCCTTAACAATTATCCCATTACTTAAAATTCACTTATATTCACCAATGATAACATCATATTTATCTATAATGGAATAAATATAATTATTCATAACTTTACTCTTTATTTCATCATTATAATTTACAACTACTGATTGTTTTGCATCTTCAAAGGATATTATTTCCTCAGGAAATACATCAAATAAATAAATTAAATGATCACCATATATTGATTTAAAAGGCCCTTGCCAAGTATTCTTTTCTAAATTTATAATATTTTCTGAAAAGCCTGAGCCAAAATCTGAGTCAATTGCTGCTTTATCTTTCTCTATAAAACTATCACCATGAATGAAAGGTTCACCAATTTCATTATTTGAGTTTTCTGTATCTAGTAAAACTAATTTTATATTTTCGTAATTATTTTTCGGATCAGAAAAGAAAACGTGTTTAAATGAATATCTTTTATTTAATATATAAGAATTTATATTTTCATTATAATATTCGATTATATTTTCTTCTTTAACTTTATTAAGATTTTCGCTTTCTTTATAGAATTCTAATTTTTGAACTAATCTTCTTTTTATAATTTTATCATTTTTATTAAGACCAAGCTTTAAAGCTTCCTGATACAATATTTCTTCATTAACAAGATTCTTAATTATCATATCTATTTCCTTGTTTGTTGGAGGTCTTCCAGTTTGATCTTCCCAGATATTAATTAGATTATTTATTTCAGATCCCGAAACATATATGCTTGTTTTTTGAGAAATATTAATTCCATAGAAAAGAGCTAAAAATCCAATAAAAACACCTAAAAGTATAAAGATTTTTTTTTTCAATTTATTCTATGGGATATACCAAATAGGAGATGACCAAGCTCTTTCTTGAATAGTTGGCTTCAAGTCTTTCCTTGGATTTGTTCCAGCTCTAAGCGCATCCCATGTAGACCAGCGGCATGTTGGATTCTCTAAAACTCTAACATAATAAAAAGCTTTTAAATCAGGATCAAAATCAGGGTCAGACCAAAAAGTTTTTAATTCCTTATCACCAACATCGGCTGAAATAGAGCAATCAGAAATATTCACTCTTGCACCATTATCAGGACATCTTTGAGTTACTTGATCAACCTCTTGACCATCAGAGCAAGCAACATCATATACTTTTTCAAATGGCTCAGCGCTTCGATCATCTATCCATCCTTTTACTATTTGTACTCTCTGTAAGTGAGCACCATTTATTCCTTTTTTTGTCCAAATAATAAAATTAGGAATACTATTGTTTGAATTAATAATATTACCCCCCATTGGCACACTTCTTTCATAAAGTTCACTTATTAAATTAGACGAATTTAGATCAATATCGCCAAGATCAAACCCGCCAAAGAATCTTAAAAGTATTCTATTTCCTGATGTGGCATATGTCTCTTTTCTTTTAAAAGCAGAAAAGATAGCCTCTCGTGTATTTTCCTCTGCCCAAACGGCAGCAATACCAGATGCCCCCCATTCATCAAAACCTGCTCGCATATATTTTTGACCATCATAATCTACATAATTATATACATCACTCTGTTCATCTGGAAGATTATTTATAAAATCCAATTGTTCCTGAGGTATTGGTATTGAGCCCCTTCCAACAGGTGTACCATCTAAAATACCAACTTTCGAGAAGTAATTGCTCTCATCAAATGATGAGGCGCCTGTATGTGTATCACTAGATCCAATAAAACCAAAGTTATATGGATTGTCTCCAAAAAATTGTTCTAACATTAAGCCTTTTTTTAATGCATCTCTAACATAGCTTCCATCTGGTCTACTATATGTTGGAGGAACACTGCCCACTCTGGTGCTCATTATTTCAAAATCAGCCCACTCATCATTAGGAGATAACAACGGATGTGTTTCAGATGTGCCTTTTACCTGAGTTATTTCTACAATTGGTTCATTTCGTATTCTTTGATTTAAATATTGTATATCCATTGGCGCACCATTAGCTTGATGTATTTCAAACATTCTTCCGTTTGATCCATTACTATTGTGAGGTATTGCAATTGAATCAATACCATTTTCACGCCATTTATCCATTGTATTCCATAAATCCTCTGGATTAAGAGAGTCAATTCTTGAATATGGTCTTATAGGTGCTTTTGATGAACCAAAAATAACATTTCTATGAAGATTACCCATTCCTTCTGTTGAAGCAGTGAATTCATAAGCTATAAAAGTTGTAAATTTTCCAGGTTCGTAATGTCTTTCAGCAGCATTTGCAACATCAGACCATGCGGATTTATGGGTATCATAATCAAAAACATCCACAGCGAATGAATTATTGTTTGTAAGATATGCTTTGATTATAGAAAAAATACTGCCTAATTCAGCGAATGCCCCACTCCTAATTAATTCTCTAAAATAATAAAGCCTCTCTGGTGAGCTTTCGACAATTAAATTCTCTTTTCTATTAACATTATGAAGAGTTTTAACATAAGGATGTTGGCCTGGCTTAGAATTAGGATCTGCCCAAGCAGGCATCATTCCCATAAAGAACCCATGATCAGTCACGGCATAGAAATCAAGAGGCTGCCTTAATTTCATATCAAAACCAAGGGGATGTTGAATTGTTCCTCCCTTTGCATATTTATAAGCATCATCTGGAGTATTTGTAGTACCAAAAATAAATGCATCAAATGAATGCTTCGTATGGACATGAAGATCTCCAAAATAAACATTTTTATTTTCATTAAAATCTTTTGATTTAATGTATTCCTTCTTTTCATTTAAACTGAAATCTTTTTTTTCCTGAGATGAGTCTGAGCAACTGACTATTAATACTGTAATTAAAACTAGTAAATATCTCATAACCCCACCCTAAAGATCTTAAATATTATAATGTATATTTTGACATAATTTTGTCAATATATGGCGGAGAGAGAGGGATTCGAACCCTCGATACGGTTGCCCGCATACTCCCTTAGCAGGGGAGCGCCTTCGACCACTCGGCCACCTCTCCATATAATTAGATAAAATGCCTATTTTACATATCAATGTAAAGATATTAAAATATATATTTGGAGAGTAAATTATGGAAAAAAAATTATCTGAAGAACAAAAGGAAATTTTATATTCTTGTGGAACAGAAGTGCCTGGAACAAGCGAACTACTTCATGAAAAAAGAGAAGGTGTTTATGTAACAGCAGATAAAGAATTACCAGTTTTTAAATCAGAGCATAAATTTGAGTCAGGAACTGGTTGGCCAAGTTTTTATGAAGCTAATCATGAAAATATTATTCTTAAAGAAGACAGATCACATGGTATGATTAGAACTGAAGTTATTTCTAAAGAAGGCGAACATTTAGGTCATGTATTTAATGATGGCCCACAACCCACTGGATTGAGATATTGTATTAATGGACTTGCTTTAAAATTTATTCCTGAAAACGAGTAAATATTAATCATAATTTGCTTTTATAATATATGCAGATGCTATTGGACAAAAAGCCATAGATAAACCACTTATTCCTGCTAATAACGCAAGCTGTCTAAAAAATAACTCTTCAAAACCGTTAAAAATTAATACATCTAAAGCTCCGATGCCAAAAACAAGAATAGGTAAAAATAAAGGTAAAATAATAATTGGCATTATCAAACCATGAATCTTAAGAGACAAAATTAGACTTGAACCCATGCACCCTATAAAACTTAATGCAGGAGTTCCAATGATTAGAGTTATCATCATTGGTAAAATAACTTCAGAGTCAAGATTAACTAAAATTCCGATTATAGGAGTGATGATTATCATGGGCAGGCAATTTGCTAGCCAGTGTGAAATAGATTTAATTAATGCAAATCCATAAAATGTAATATTTTCTATACGATATATATCTAGCGTACCGTCGTAATAATCATCCTGAAAAATATCTTCAAATGATAAAAACAACACTAATATTATAGACACCCAAATCAAACTTGGCGCAACATTGGGTAAGATGCTGTTTTGTCCTTGCAATCCTATTGAAATAAGAAAAATAATTGATGAATAAAACATTAAACTAAAAATATAGTTTGCTTTATATGAAAAAACTTTTCTTAATTCCCTTAAAAATATTAGCCTATAAATTCTCATTATTGATCTCCCAAGTTAATCGATAGATCTGGGTTTTTAATTAAATTTTGATGAGAAACTATAATTATAATTCCATTATTTTGACGATGATTTTCAATTTTAGTTAATAAGAAAAGAGAGGACACTTCGTCAAGAAATGAAAATGGTTCATCTAAAAGCCAAATTTTTTTGTTTGAACAAAACAATCTTGTAAGTGCTAATTTTTGTTTTTGACCTTGCGATAAATATCGGCATTGTGAATGTATTTTTGAATTCAGACTTAGTTTTTTTAAAATTTTATCATCATGTTCATTCTGATAAAAATTAGACCAAAACTCTAAATCCTCCTCAACTGTCAAATTTTGCTTAATACCGGCATTATGCCCAAGAAGAAATATTTCTTTTTTATTAATAAATATTTCACCTGACTCAAATGAACTTAGTCCCGATATCGCTCTCAAAAGTGTTGTTTTTCCTGAACCATTTTCTCCAGAAATTTTTAAAACTTCTCCAGTTTTTAGAGAAAAACTTATATCTGAAAAAATTTTTCTTCCTGATAGATAACAAGATAGATTTTTAACAAGCAATGTCATTCAACCAGACCTAAAACTTATTTTAAATACTTTAAAAATTGTAAATATTCCTATAATCAAAATAAAGAATGGCCCAACCCAAAGTAAAAGGTTGCTCAAATTAAACCTCGGTTTCATTAAAATATAATCACCATATTTACTTCTCAAAAAATCAAAAATCTCATCATCGCTCTTTCCTTCATAAACCATCTTTCTGACAAGTTGTTTAAGATCTTTAGCTAAAGGTGCATCAGAATCGTCAATAGTTTGCGACTGACAAACCATACATCTTATTTGCAGACTAATATCTGTTACCCTCTCTTCACTTATTAGCATTTTATTATCAGCAAAAAGATTTCCTGATAAAATCGTAAGCATAATAAAAAAGGATATTTGCTTTGCAGGTTTAATCTTAATTCTTTTAAGTAACGATAACAAACCACCTATTCCCATAAATAAACCGCCAATCCAAATTAGCATTATCATAGGTTTATACCATATTCTAACAACCCATGATTTATCATTTATCTGCTCACCCATAACAAGATAAAATTGGGATAATTTACTGCTAATAATTGCAGCCTCAGTAGTTTGAGACTGTTCTATTGGATAAAATCTTTTTTCTGGATAAAGAAAAAATTTACTATCATTTTTAGATAATTCGAATTTTCCTTTGGTAGTAATATAATTCTCAATAATATCTTCATTAAAGTTTTCAAATTTTAAGGTATAACCTGAGAAATTTATTTGGTCTTTTATGTTAAGTTTACCTTCATATTCATTTTGGTAGGAGCTAGAAATACTCACTCCTAAAATTAAAATCGCAAATCCAGAATGTGCAAAAAATGAGGCCCAGTTATTTAGGCCTTGAAACCTAATATGCATAAGATTGTTCAAACTGCTTAGAAAAAGCCATATTCCTGAAAAAAGACCTATAAGAAAAATTAAGGATAAATTTTCATGTAGAAAAAAGGTTATGCTGATTGTCATTAAAGTCAGAACTAAAGGAATAGATATATTTCTTACTAATTGCTTAATGCTATTCTGATGCCAGGCAAGAATTGGTCCTAAAGCTGAAAATAAAGCAAGAAGTATTGCAAAAGGAATTACAGTAATATTGTAAAAAGGTGGGCCAACAGAAATTCTATTATTATTAATTGTTTCAACAATTAGAGGATAAATTGTTCCAAGAAAAACTGTACAAGCAATAACTGATAATAATAAATTATTTATTATTAAAAATGTCTCTTTACTAAAGAAATTTAACTCAACATTTGGTTGTTTTTTCATGTATTTTTTTGCAAAGATCAATAAACTTAAGAGCGTTACAAGAAATAATAGCAAAATGATAAATATACCTCTTGTTGGGTCTGAAGCAAAAGCATGTACAGAGGTAATTAACCCCGACCTAACAATAAATGTTCCAATTATTGATAAAATAAAACCTAATAAAGAGAGTAAAACACTCCAATTAATTAGGATTTCTTTCTTTTCTAAAGCTAATAAATTATGAATTAAAGCTGTTGCAATGATCCATGGAATTAATGATACATTTTCAACGGGGTCCCAAAACCAATATCCGCCCCACCCTAATTCATAATAAGCCCACCAAGATCCTAGAGAAATACCTACAGTTAGGAAAACCCAAGAAGTTAAAGCCCAAACCCTTATATTTCTTGCCCATTCTTTATTAATAGAATTTCTTATTAAACCCGCTAAAGCAAATGACCAAACAATTGATAGGCCAACATACCCTAAATATAAAAAAGGAGGATGAAATGCTAGTCCAGGATCTTGAAGGAGGGGATTTAAACCGTATCCTTCTTCAACTATTATTTTACTACTCTCCAGAGGATTTGATAAAAAATACAAATAAAAAACAAAACCAAAAGATAAAAAACCTTGAAATAGTAATACTAAACTTTTAGTTTCCTTTATAAGTGATTGTTTATTAATAGATATTAGAAAACCATATAAAGCCATTACCCAACACCAAAGTAGCATTGATCCCTCATGACTGCCCCAAGAAGCTGAAACTTTATAAATCATAGGCTTTAATGAATGACTATTTTCAAGAACATTTTGGATTGTAAAATCGGATATAATAAAGCCATATATTAATAATAAAAATGCTAATGAAATTGATAAAAAATGAATAATAGTCATATAGGAAATGACTAAAGCATACCTAATATAACCTCTATTAAAAATAACAGTAAATAATTGAATAAATGATGCTGATAAAGCTAAAGCTATAAAAAAATTACCTAATTGAGTAAGCACTATTTATCTCCATAGTCTTTTTTTAAGGTATCTTGAACTTCAGGAGGCATATAATTTTCATCATGCTTAGCTAAAATTGAATAAGCAATAAACATGCCTTCATTATTTATTGAACCCTCTGCAATAACACCTTGTTGCTCTTTAAATAAATCAGGAATAA
>CACANC010000030.1 GCA_902533755.1 uncultured PS1 clade bacterium | reverse complement strand
GTCAGCAAGCAGCTATTGAAGCTAAAAGATCTGCACCAAATCTAGCTGAAGTAATTTCGGCAGATGCAATAGGAAGGTTTCCAGATGTAAATTTATCTGACTCACTTGGTCGACTACCAGGAATATCAATTGAAAGAGATCAAGGACAAGCTAGATATGTTAGCTTTCGTGGAACGCCAAAAAGATATACTACAACTGCCTTTAATGGCATTAATATTCCTGGTGTTGAAAATGGTCGAATACCTAGATTTGACTCTTACCCTACTGTGATTACATCTCAAGTAGTAGCTAATAAAGCTATTACCTCTGATATGCCTGGAGAATCAATTTCTGGATTTATTAATATTAAAACATTTAAACCTTCAGATGTAGATGGCTGGTCTTTTGCAACAGAAGTTGGTAGAGGAGAACAAGATCAAGGTGGAGGTGATATTACTAAAGAGAATTTAAGGTTATCTTATTCTAATGATAATCTTGGTTTTGTAGTTTATGGCTCTAGCAGTAATGTTAATCAGATCACTGATAATCGTGAACCTACTTATGGTGGTACGAAAGGTGCTCAAACTCCGGATAGGATAGATTATAGAAGTTATAAGGTTGAAAGAGAAAGTGAAGCTTTTGGTGGAACATTTGAAAAGTATCTCAAAAATGGAGGTAGAATATTTTTAACATCTCTTAATACTGAATTTACAGATAATGAAGAAAGAAACGATTTCCGTGTATATGTTAAAAATGGGACCCCAACAACTGGGTCAGGTTTTACAGGTAGTGCAAGAAGACTTTTTAACGATGCTACTTATATAAATGAAACAGAGATGCTAACAATAGGCGTAGAAACACCTATTGGCGATTGGGATGTTGAAGCGCAAGTAAGTAAAATTGATACTACTTTTGATACTTATATGCCAATCGGTTATTTTATTGGCGGCGGTCAGTTAACGAATCTTTCTTATGATATTTCTGATCCACAAAATCCTATTGTTAATTTTGATGGAACTTATCGTGATATTGACTATGGTACTAAACTTCTAGTAGATGCAATTGGTGGGCTTTACACTGAAACTGATCAATTTAAATTAGATATAAGTAGAGAAAACAATAGAGGTCAATTAAAGTTTGGATTTCAATATGATGACAGAGTAGCTACTGGTGGTGGAGCAACTCTTGCAACAATTTCTGTCTCTGGAGGATATCCCGCCGATGTATGTAATCCTAAGGATTATAGACTTGGTGATTTTGCTACTCCAAGAAATAATGATGTTGGCGCCTTCTATACTGATAACCCTGCATTGAATGATTGTTTAGATACTGTTCGTCCTCCTCGTTCAGATTTTCCTGATGATGAGAAAATTAACATTGAGGAAACTTTAATGGCAGCATATATCATGCAAACTTTTGATATGGAGTGGGGTAATATTATTGCCGGTCTTCGTATTGAGGATACAGAATACCAAACTGTAGGTTTTCGTCTAGCAACAGTAAGCGGTGATATCGGTTATGAAAATATTGCAGCAGGAGCTAAAGAAGAATTAAATGTAAAAAGAACTTATACAAATTATTTGCCCAGCGTTCACTTAAATTATGATTTAGCTGAGGATAAGAAGGTTCGTTTGTCTTATTCAACTGGTATCAGTCGCCCATCTTATATTGAATCAAGAGCAGCAGCTTCAATTAATTCGATATCTCAATCAATTGCAGGTGGTAATCCTTTCCTTAAGCAAGAGGAATCATGGGGATTAGATGCATCTTTTGAATGGTATTATGCGGATGCTAGTATTTTCTCAGTAACAGTATTTCACAGAGATATTGAAAATGTGATTTCCGAATCTAATGAGAAAGTTGATGGTAGTCTTTATGACGATACCGCTGAACCTGGAGAATTATGGGATCTGGCAGCTTTTGGAAATGGAAGTGATGGCCAACTGCAAGGTATTGAAATCTCTTTTGTTGGAAGATTAGATAATTATATTGAAGGTTTTTTCTCAGGATTTGGAGCATCATTAAATCTTGGTATAATTGAATCAGAATATACAACTCCTGAAGGAAGAAAATTTGCTCTTCCTGGGCAATCTGATACAAATTATAATGCATCATTATTTTATGAAGATCGCGGTTTCTCAGCCAGAATAACTTACCGTTATAGAAGCGAATGGCAGGATGAAACAGAAACAGGAGCTGTATTTGGTCTTGGTGGAGCTGTTTATTGGGCCCCTCAAATGCGTCTTGACGCATCTATAAGATATGATCTAGAGGAATTGACTGGACAAAAAGCATCAATCTTTGTTGATTTTAATAATATTTCCGATGAAACAGATCTTCGCTACACTGCTCAACCATGGAATGTAAATCAATTGGAGTCTTTTGGAAGAGCATTTACTGCAGGTCTACGTTACGCATTTTAAATATTATAAAACTCTTATTAAAACCCCTATTTATTGATTTTATAGGGGTTTTATTTTACAAATTTTAAGCGAGGTAATCATGAAAATATTAAAATACTTAATTGCTATTGTTGTCCTAGTTGGCGTTATCTTTTTCATATCAGGTGAAAAAGAAATAGCCTCTTTAGAAAGGCCTATTCCTTCTAATCTTTCAGAAAACTTAAGAGAAGATAATAGGAAACTTCCTTTTACAGGTGCTCATAATTTTAGAGACCTAGGTGGTTATAAAACTTCTGATGGAAAAACTGTCAAATGGGGGAAAGTTTATCGATCAGATAATCTCCATTCACTTACTGATGAAGATGTTAAATATATGGAAAGATTAAATCTAAAGTCTGTAGTTGATTTCCGTTCTGATGAAGAAAGAAATGAGGAACCTGATAGATTAACTCCTGATATGACGCCAATTTTATTACCAATAAAGTTTGAGCCAGAAGGAGTAACAGAAACTTTGATGAGGGATTTAACTTTTGGAGACCTCGATTCTTCAAATTTATTAAGAGACTTTAATGTTATTTTAATTAAAGAATTTACCGAAGAATATAGAGATTTTTTCCGTCATATAGTTGATAATGGCGGAGAACCTTTTGTCTTACATTGCACTGCTGGAAAAGACAGAGCTGGCTTTGGAAGTGCTATGATTTTAACAGTCTTAGGTGTTCCTAGAGAAAAAATTATTGAAGATTATTTATTAACGAATACATATGTTAGTGATCATGTTGAAAGTAAATTACTTGAAACTGAACTTAAAACTTTTTTCAGAGCTGATAGTGATAATTTAAGAAAGATAAATCTAGTAGAAGAAAGATACATACAAGCTGCATTCGATACTATAGATAGCCACTGGGGAGGAATGGACCAATATATTTCTGAAGGTCTAAATCTCACTGAAGAGGATATTAATAAAATTAAAGATTATTACTTAGAATAAAAATGAGTCGATTAAAAGATAAAGTAGCTATCGTCACAGGTGGCGCATCAAATCCAGGCCTTGGACATTCAACAATTCATAAGTTTGCAGAAGAAGGTGCAAAAATTGTTGTGACAGATATTGATGTTGAAGGTGGAGAAAAAACAGTATCTGAGGTTAAAGAAAAAGGTGGTGAAGCCATTTTTATAAAACAAGATGTTGTTTCAACAGAAGATTGGAAAAATGTTGTAGATGCTTCACTATCAGAATTTAGTAAAATTGATATACTGGTCAATAATGCCGGAATAGCTTTAATAGGGCCTTTCGAAGAATTTTCTGAAGATCAATGGGATCAACAAATCAATGTGAATTTGAAATCTGTTTTTCTTGGTTGTAAAGCTGTTATACCTGAGATGAAAAAAAATAACTCGGGCTCAATAATCAATCTTTCATCAATAGCCGGTTTAGTAGGTCTTCAAGGATGTGCAGCTTACAATGCGAGCAAAGGTGGTGTTAGATTACTAACTAAATCAATCGCTATTGAATATGGACCAAACAAAATAAGATGTAATTCTATTCATCCTGGTTTTATGGCCACAAATATGAATGATCCAAAAAAAATTGCAGAACGCGGTAGAGATTTTGAAGCAATTATTGAAACTATTCCTCTAAAATCTATGGGTACTGCAGAAGATATTGCTAATTGCGCTCTTTATCTAGCCTCAGATGAGTCTTCATATGTTACAGGAAGTGAATATGTTGTCGATGGCGGTTGGACAACTCGTTAATTCTAAATTTACTCTTCTAAAACCTCATAAGATAAATCGTCCATAGTATGTTTACCTCTATAGGTTAGGCTTTCAAATAATCCATTTGGATCTGAACCACTAAAGTCACCAGTTCTACTCCAATCATAAATATATTGTCTGAGAGTTATTCGCCAGTCACCGTCTCTACATTCATAATGATCAATGTAACGACCTGCTACTATGTACTCTGAGCCTGCCATCGATAAAAAAGCAAGGACATAGATTTCACCTTTTCCTTTGTTATTGTCAGAGTCTATATCATAATACTCATTAACTACTGTATGAGTTGTATAATCCATACCAGCTTGACCATCTACAACAGTTTTACAAAATTCTTCGTAGTGACCGTCATAACTTCCATATCTGACTTCGGCATCATCATGAAAAGCAGACTTTAACAATTCCAAATCTGATCTATCAACGCCCCTAGAATAACATGTTGCAGCTTTTCTAACGGCTTGCTCAGCCAATAAATCATTTACACTTTTTACTTTTGCCATTTTCCCCTCATTAAGTTTATTCTTTATTAAAAACTATTAATTATTTGTACTCAAGATTTAATTAAGGAAAAGAAAATGGATATACCGAATTGGTTAGAGATTTTAGCTCTATTAACAGGAACATTATTGCCAGCACCACTATTATCATCGCCATCAATGAAGTTTAGATTCATAGGATTTAATATTATGATTGTTGGAAATATATGTGCTTTTATTGCTCAATATACTGCAGGCCTTCACATATTGAGTATGGCATGTTTATTTTGGATAGTGATGTCTGTAAGAGGGGTATGGTCAAATAAAAATTATAATACAACCCTAACGGACAATAATTGAATCCTCATTCCAAGGTGTTAATTTCTCAGAATTTTCATTTTGGAAGGCTTCAGGTAATTCTTCAACCATATGATAAGTTGCCGCAAGACGACCAAAACCTACAAACCAAGCGACAGTAATAGATAGCTCTACTACTTCTGCCTCAGAAAAATACTTTCGTAAGTTTTCGTATACAGAGTCATCAATAGCTAAATGATTAGTTGCAAAGAGTTCTCCGTATTCTATCGCAGCTTTCTCAGCGTCACTTAAGTCCTTAGCTTCCTGAGGCTTTTCTAATGAACAAACGAGATCTTCGTCAATACCAGCATCAACACCATCCTGATATCGGATAGCCATACAACTTCTGCATTGGTTATGAAAAGCTACTCTTAATCTAACTAACTCAACCAATCTATCAGGTAATGATCTATGCGATTTTATGGCTCCGCCAAATGTAACTAAACCTTTTGAAATTTCTGGGGTGTGTGCAAACATTCTCATAATACCTTGTTCTAATGCTGTTCCACTATCTGCTGCAGTCATTTCCCTTAGGTCATTATCCCATTCATCTAATTCAAGTTTCTTGATTCTTGGCATTTGTTTTCTCCTAATAAGATTATCATATCCGAGTTTTTACAATTATCTATAAAATTTATAATTTTTGATCAGCTTCTTTTGTTCCAGATATTACCATTGGTATACTGATTACAATAATTATCATCGCAACCCATCCAACGAGAGAGAAACCTCCAAAATCTGAAATATAACCCATTACCATAGGACCAATAGCTCCACCCATAGTAACAAAAGCTGGATGCGCTGCAGCTAATCTTCCTGTTGAATCTAAATTTGCCATTCCGCCAAGAAAAAATGGGGTCCACATGATTGGCAATAATCCAAATATTGGTAAAAATATATAAAAAATAAGAGGGCTCCATGCGTTAGCAACAAAAAATGACCCTATTACCATTAACGCAAGGAAAAAAATACTTGGCTTCATACTCCCAAACCTACTACCTATAAATCCTGCTATAAGAGGACCAACTATAGTTAGTAAACCTCCTAAGGCGAAAACATTCCCCATAGTAATTACTGATATATCTAAACCTGCACCAATTCTCTCAGAAAAAGTTAGTAATCCTCCATGAGCGAAAAATGCAAAGGCTACCCCGAACATAGCTATCCACCCAAGTTTTCCTTTATAAGGCTTAAGTGTAGTCTTTTCTTCAGATGAATCCTTTTCAAAAGAAATGAATAAAATAAATAAAAACGCAAGTAAGGAAAAAACTAAATGAATAAAATACGCTCCATCCATCCCATAGATAGAAATTATTCTTGGAATAACCAAACTCAGTAACACACCCGCTGCTCCTACACCTGAATTCAGAAGAGCAAATGTCATTTGAGCATTTTGAGCCTTAGCTATGGTTGCCATAATGGTGGCAACTATTGCTCCAGAACCTATTCCAGAAATAATCCTTGCTATGAAAACTGTATTTAAATCTGGGGCATAAATCGTGAGTGAATGACCTAAGGCAACAATAATCGCAGCCAAAATAAAAACTAAACGCCGATTTATTCGATGAGTATTACGAGAAATTAAAATAGAAACAATTGAAATAGAAAATAATTCTAAAGTTGCTATTGTTCCAATTTCTCCCCTCGTTGAATTTACAAATTCATCAGCAACAGCACCGATAAGAAATGCCATTGTGAATGGTGCACTAAATGCAGATAATAATAAACCTATAAGGCCTATTTGTTCTTTTGGTCCAATCGTAGGCTTTTGATCTAAAGTTTCAGACATAAATATTTAATGTATAAGTAATTACATTCTTTCAATAATTATTGCTGGTGCCATTCCGCCTGCAGCACACATTGTAACTAGACCAAACTGGGCATCTCTTCTTTCAAGTTCATCAACAATTGTATTAACCAGAATTGAACCTGTAGCACCAATAGGATGGCCAAGAGCCATTGCTCCACCATTAACATTAATTTTTTCTCTATCAACATCTAAATCTCTAATGAATTTTTCAGTAACAACAGAAAAAGCTTCATTTACTTCAAAAAGGTCTATGTCTTCTAGAGTTAAGCCAGCTTTATCTAAAACCTTCTTAGCAGCAGGCACAGGCGCATTTAACATTAGAGTCGGAGAGTCTCCCATATTTGCCATAGCTCTAACTTTTGCACGTGGTTTCATACCATTTGCTTTAGCATAATCAGGAGATGTCAAAAGAAGAGCAGCTGCTCCGTCTACTACACCAGAACTATTACCAGCATGATGAACATGATTAATTTCTAAATCAGGATATTTTTGCAAAACAAGCTTTCTAAATGTCGTACCATCTTCATCAAGAGGATAATCAGCAAGAGATTCGAAAGAAGCTTTCAGCTCTGATAAACCTTCAAGAGTTGTATTTGGTCTTGGAAATTCTTCATGATCTAAAGCTAAAGATCCATCTTCTTTGTAAACAGGAACAAGAGATTTATCAAAATGCCCGCCTTCTAAGGCTTTCGCAGCATTTTCTTGACTAACTAATGCTAGCTTATCAACATCTTCACGACTTATATTTTCTAAAGTTGCTATAGCATCAGCACAAACTCCTTGATGAGGTTGGGGGTGAACGCTTCTTAATCTTTCATTTCCGCTATCCATAAAAGGTGATGAATTGCTTCCACCTTGACCATATGTTGACATCATTTCAGTGCCGCCAGCAATAACAAGATCTTCCATTCCAGACATAACGCTACTAGCAGCAATATTGACACTAGTAATTCCCGAACCACAAAACCTATCTAAAGTTACTGCGCTAGCTTTAATATCGTATCCTGCATCAAGAGCGGCCATTCTTCCTAAATCTCCACCTTGTTGACCTCTTTGAGAACTTGTTCCCCAAATGATATCATCAACTTCCGCAGTATTAAGATCATTTCTTTCAGCAAGAGCTTTTAAAACAGTAGCGCCGAGGTGTTGAGGATGAATTCCAGACAAAGCACCCTTTCCTGGTTTTCCTATGCCTCTTGGCGTTCTACACCCATCAATAATCCATGCTTCAGTCATGTTACTCCCCTTTTTTCTAGTACTTAAAAAAACATCATTACAATATAGAAAACAATTATTTAGTCTATAAATAATTAGTTTGCCATATTTTCTTCATATTGTAGGCTTTAAATAATAATTATAAGAAAGAAATTAATGGAATTTTACTTACCAATTGCCGAAATGTCTATCAATCCAATAGGCTTCCTTATTTTAGGAATAATTGTTGGTACATTGTCAGGAACATTTGGCGTTGGTGGTGGCTTCTTAATGACACCATTATTAATTTTCTTAGGCATACCTCCTACAATTGCTGTGGCATCAGAAGCAAATCACATTGTTGGGTCATCATTATCTGGAACAATTGGACATCTTAGACGAAAAGCAGTTGATATTAGAATGGGTAATGTATTGCTTGCTGGAGGAATATTAGGATCATTTCTTGGAATTTATATTTTTAATTCTCTTAAACAGGTTGGACTTGTAGATTTACTTATTACTGCATCTTACTTTCTATTTTTAACGGCTATTGGACTTTTTATGCTTTATGAAAGTTTAGATAGTTTGGGTTACTTTGGGCATAAGAAAAGATCAAGATATTATCATCATTCATGGATAATGGGCCTACCTCTCAAAATAAGATTTAAAAGATCAGGTTTATATATATCGCTCATACCTCCATATATTATTGGTTTTATAGTAGGTATTTTCTCATCAATAATGGGTGTTGGTGGTGGCTTTATTATAATTCCAGCCATGATTTATATATTAAGAATGCCAACTAATGTTGTTGTCGGTACCTCACTCTATCAAATAATATTTATAACATCTTTTGTTACTATTTTGCATGCTTCAACCAATCAATCCGTTGATATAATTCTTGCATTAATCTTACTATTAGGTGGAGCTATTGGAGCACAAATCGGCGTTAGGTTAAGCAGTAAATTGAATGGTGCTTGGCTTAGAATAGCTCTTTCAATTCTGGTTTTAGCTGTTGGATTGATTATGGCCTCTGAACTAATTATTAAACCTGATAATGTAATTAAAATAATTTCTGGGAGTAATTTATAATGATTAAAAAATTACTCATACCTATATTCAGTATTTTCATCTTAATGGGTCAGATGCCTCCAAATATCATCATTGATGAAAATGAGAAAGATATCAGAATTAAACCAAATATTGCTGGAACTGAAGTCGTATTGTATGGAGCCATGCCATCAGGGAAAAAAGATATTATTATTGAGGTTGTTGGTCCTGCAAGAAATATAAGCTTAGAAGAGAAAAGAAGGATTTATGGTTTTTGGCTTGGTTTGGGTAGAGCCGAATATTTCCAAGTACCAAGTTATTATAATATTATGAGCTCAAGAAAGCTTAGTGAAATTGCTGATCAAAGTGTTTTTGATAAGTTACGCTTAGGAGTTACTAATTTACCACTTGGTAATGCAAAAATTTCGAATAGCAATACTTCCCAGAATATTTTTAATAAAAATTTAAAAAAATATATGTTGGATAAAGGTCAATTTAAAATTGGTGAAAACGAAATAATTGTTAAATCAGGACCTGGAAAAGTAGGAATTTTTTCTACAGAATTTTTACTACCTTCAAATTCTTATCAAGGAAAATATTTTGTAAGATATTTCATTTTCCAAAATGGTGAATTTATATCTTATGCGGAAAATAAGATTGATTTAAAGCAAGCAGGATTTAGTAGGGCAATATGGCTTACGGCAACAAATTTTCCGTTGCTTTATGGAATTCTTGCGGTAATCTTATCAGGTTCATTAGGGTGGTTAATTTCAACCATCTTTAGACGTCTTAAAATATCTTAGGAGAAACATATGTTCAAAGACACACTTTTAAAAGGCAAAAGAATTTTAGTAACTGGTGGTGGTTCTGGCTTAGGAAAAGAAATGGCAAGTGAATATGCCAAACTTGGAGCAGAAGTATACATTTGCGGAAGAAGAAAGTCCGTTCTTGATGACACAGTTAAAGAAATAACTGATGCAGGGGGAAAAGCTAAGGCACATGCTTGTGATATCAGAGTTTCAGAAGCTATAAATGATATGATTGATGAGATCTGGGCTGATGGTGGTGCACTTACTGGTTTAGTAAACAATGCTGCAGGAAATTTTATTTCCCCTACAAAAGATCTTACTCCTAAGGGATTTGAGGCAATTTCTAATATTGTTTTTAGAGGTTCTTTTTACATAACTCATGCTTGCGGTACGCGTTGGATCAAAGAAGATATTAAGGGTTCAGTTATATCAATTTTAACAACCTGGATTTGGAATGGTGGTCCTTTCACCGTTCCTTCAGCAATGTCAAAAGCTGGAGTAAATATTATGACAAAATCACTTGCAGCTGAATGGGGTAAATACGGAATAAGATTAAATGCAATAGCGCCTGGTCCATTTCCAACAAAGGGAGCTTGGGAGAGATTAAGTCCTGGTCAAGATGCAGATGATAGTGCAACTAGCTCAGGTAACCCAATGGGTAGAAACGGAGAAATGCAAGAATTAAGAAACTTAGCTACATTTTTAATGGCTGATGGTTGTGATTATTTAACTGGGCAAACTATTGCTATCGATGGCGCAATCCA
>CACANC010000029.1 GCA_902533755.1 uncultured PS1 clade bacterium | reverse complement strand
AACCATATTCAAAACCTAAAACTGCCTCTTCAGACAAAATAGAATCATATATACCAATATTTGTTTTACCTTTATCAGCGAATTTATTAAGTGGATAATAAGTTTCTCCTGTTTTTTGATCAAAAATAACCGCATGACGGTGGTCAAATGTTCCTCTTCTAATATCTTGACCAGAAAATCTTATTGGATATCCCTCTCTTAACAAACTTGAATAAGCCATAATTTCAGAAAATCCCCAGTTTAATTTCATTTCACCTTTTGCCATTAAAAGTCTTTGGTCAAATATCTTTTTTACTTTTTTCTGCATTTCAAAATTATCTGGAATCTTGTTAATTTCTTTGACATCAGAAATAATTGCTTTTTGGCTTAAGCATGTATTTGGCTCTTCTTGCCAATTTTTTTCTAGATATTGATCCCAATCAAACCAAAGGTCATCATTTGATTTTGAAGCAAGGTTAAAGGCAACACTTTTTCCTTTCTCAATCATGCTTCGGTAAGATTTTTTATTATCTTCAAATTCATCTTCATTAATAAGATCATTTTCAATTAGATTATCTTTATATTGCTTTAAAACAGAAGATTGTTTTTTGATAGCTTTATACATCAATGGCTGAGTTGATGAAGGATCATCTGCTTCATTGTGACCACTTCTTCTGTAACAAACTAAGTCGATTACAACATCCTTCTTAAATTTTTCTCTATAATCTGCAGCAAATTTAGCAACATATAAAGCTGCTTCAGGATCATCAGCATTTACATGAAATATGGGAGCTTCAATAAATTTAGCAATATCAGTAGAGTATCTAGTTGACCGTGCGTCTTTAGGGTTATTTGTTGTAAATCCAATTTGGTTATTTATAACAACATGTATTGTTCCACCAACTCCATAACTTCTTGTTTGAGACATCTGGAGAGTTTCCATTACAACACCTTGACCAGAAAAAGCGGCATCACCATGAATTAAAATTGGTATTACTTTATTTCTATCTCTATCAAATAATCTATCCTGTCTTGCTCTTACTGATCCAATAACCACTGGATCAACTATCTCTAAGTGTGATGGATTATTAATTAATGAAACATGAACATCACCATCATTTGTAGAGATATTTGATGAAAAACCAAGATGATATTTTACATCACCAGTACTTGATCCCTGTAAATCATAATCTTCTTCAAATTCATTAAACAGATCTTTTGGTAGTTTGCCAAGAACATTAATTAAAAGATTTAATCTACCTCTATGCGCCATACCAAAACATATTTGATCAGCACCATTTTTGGATGTTTGTTGAATTAATTTATCGATGACTGGAATTAATATTTCACATCCATCTATACCAAATCTTTTCATTCCAGGATATTTAGCAGATAAAAATTTAGCTAAACCCCTAGCTGAAATTAGTCTTTTTAATATATATAATTTTTCTTCACTGCTAACATTCTTATAGTTAGAATTTTCATGTCTATCTATTATCCAATTTCTCTCTTGCTCACTGGACAAATGATAAAATTCTAAACCAATATTACCACTATATTTTTGTCTTACTTCATCCTTCAATTCCTTAAGAAATATTTTATTTCTTGAGCCTTTAGGGAAATCATTAGCTACTCTTTGTTCATCACCTTCATTGGAAATAATTCTCTCTGCATAATCAAGGTCTTTGTGAATTCTTTTAATTTCAATTCCAAGCGGATCAAGACTTGCTGAGCTATGTCCAAAATTTCTATAAGCTTCGATAAAATAATTTACTTTTCCGTTTAATGTTACTGGTAAAGATTTTTGAAAATCACCTTCTATTCGAGAAATATCATTCTTTACATATTTTTTTTGTTTATTTTTTTTGAAATGCTCTATTATTTCGGTATGTGAAATTTCATCAAAAACATCGTTTCCATTTGCTAAATCTTTAAAGTATGATGACCATTCTTTAGGAATTTTTTTTGGATTACTCAGAAATTCATTATACAAATTATCTAAATATGATAGATGACCCCCAGAAACATGGGAGTTCATCCAATATTCTTGCATGGATTTTTTTTCTATAGAATTTTTTGAATTATTATTTTTTTTGGTATTTTCTTTTTTAGTCGGTTTCATCTGTAAGTCTTTCTTTAGCCTCACTCCCGCAAAAAAACGAATCAAAATATATCAATCGAATATCAGATTAATAAGTTTGTCTTTATAACTAGTCAATAAAATAAAGAAAAATTAGGGCAAAAAGATGTTTAACTGCCACTTATTTTAGACATTTCCTCTTCGTAAGCTTTCATATCAAAATAATCTCTCCAATTACAAATAAGGCCGTCTTTAAACTCCATTACACCCATAACTAAAATACTCATCCATTGGCCATTTATTTCAAATCTGTCAGTTCTTTCAGTTAATACTACTCCATCCTCGTTTTCAGCTATTTGATGAACTATCCATTCAATATTTGTAGCCATTTGAACAAATGGCTCCAAGCTAGCTCTAATTGCATCTTTACCTGTTTGAGGCTCCATGGGAATATTGTGATAAAAACAATCATCAGATAATGAGCTTATAATTCCTTCAATATCTCTATTGTTCCAATGATTAATAAAATCCATTACTTTTTCTTGATTGCTCATTTTATCTCCTTAAAAATCTTATTATATTTCTCTTTTAAAACCTTCTTTTGTACCTTACCCATAGCATTTCTTGGTAATTCATCTAACCAAATATATCTGGCAGGACATTTAAATTTTGCAATAGATTTTAACAGTATTTCTTCGATACTGTCATCTGAAATGATATCTTTAGCTTTATTAGAAATTAAAATTGCAACTACTGCTTCTCCCAAATCATCGTGGGGACAACCAATCACTGCGCTTTCCTGAATGTCTTCAATTTCATCTAAAATTAATTCTATTTCCTTGGGATAGATATTATATCCACCTGAGATTAACATATCAGTAGATCTACCAAATAAAGTAAGCCTTCCTTCATAATCTAACTTACCAATATCACCAGTTATAAAAAAGCCATCCAATCTAAACTCTTTTTTAGTTTTCTCTTCCGATCGCCAATATCCACTGAAAACATTTGGTCCCCTTACTTCAACAACTCCTCGACTATCTGCTGTTAGTATTTCTCCTGTTTCATCTGACACCCTTATATCTATATTTGGCAGAGCAAATCCTACGGTTCCTGCTATTCTATCTCCATTTAAAGGATTAGATGTAATCATTCCAGTTTCTGACATTCCATATCTTTCAAGTATATTATGATCTGTCCGTTTCTTAAATTCTAAAAATACATTATCTGTGAGTGGGGCGGATCCAGAAATAAATAATCTTATATTCTTACATGTACTTTTATTAAAATTATCCTTAGATAATAATCTACGGTAATAAGTTGGAACACCCATCATAACCGTTGCATCTGGTAATCTTCTAATTAAAGCATTAGGAGAAAATTTTTGAAAAAAAATTATTTTAGCCCCAGTTAAAAGAATTGTATGAAGAGCAACAAATAAACCGTGAACATGAAATATTGGAAGAGCATGAAGCAGAATATCGCTTTCATTGAAACCCCAAATACTAACAAGTGCATTACCATTAGACTCTAAATTTTTATGAGTTATCATAGCTCCTTTAGATCTTCCTGTTGTTCCTGAAGTAAATATTATAGAAGCAATATCATTTTCATCTAATTCTTCTATATTATTATCTTCTTTTAATTCAGAAATTTCATCAGTAAGCTCAGTATTCCCTATATCTAAAATAAATGTCTTTATTTTGGGAAAATCTAATAATAAGTCTTTATGTTCCTCAATCTTATTGATACTCAAAAATATTAATTGAGGCTCTATATTATTAATAAAATATGACATTTCATTTGATGTATAAGCAGTATTTAAAGGAATATAAATTATCCCTGTTTTTAAACAACTGAGATAGAGAGCGACAGAGTGAACACTTTTTTCAGCTTGAACAATAATTCTACTGCCTTTTTTTAAACCAAGATTTCTTAAAAAAGTTGAAAATTGAGCAGTTAATTTTTTAATATCATTATATTTCCATTTTTCTCCAGACTCTTCTTCAATGAGAATATTGTCTGAGTATTTGTCAAAATTATCATCGAGAATTCTGTAAAAATTTTGATTCATATTATATATTTAGTTAATAGGGATAACCAAACCTTCTCTTCTTGAGTCAGCGCCTCCGATATATCCTTCACCGACTTTTTTGGCTACATGTAAACCGCTTCTTTTTCTTTTAATGGATACTTTATGACCTATTGCCTCAAGAAACTTTTGATGTTCTTCAAGTTCAGTACCTTTTTCCAATTCAGTTACATCTTTTTTTCTCATATAATGTGGTATATCTACTGACGCTTGAGGAGTCATGTCCCAGTCAAGCAGGCCTAAAATCGACTTAGCAACATATCCAATAATACTTGTTCCTCCGGGAGACCCAGTTAAAGAATGAATATTGTTATTTTTATCAAAAATTATTGTTGGTGACATTGAAGATAAAGGTCGCTTTCCTGCTTCAACTCTATTGGCAGTTGGGGCACCATCATATTGTGGTAAAAATGAAAAATCTGTTAATTCATTATTTAGCATAAACCCTCCAGCCATTAGATGGCTTCCAAAAGGACCTTCGATTGTCGATGTCATTGAAATTGCATTCCCATATAGATCTACAATTACAAGATGGCTTGTTGAATCTCTGGATATATCTATATTTTCAGAATATTTTCTAGCTCCTTCAGGTTTTCCAGGCTCGGGGTTTCGTATAGAATTGGTCTCACTAACAATACTAACTCTGTCATGTAAATATTTTTCATTCAGCAAACCATCAATCGGGATATTGACATAATCAGGATCTGCAAGATAAAAATTGCGATCACTGTATGTAAGAGCACTTATTTCTGAGTAAAGATGGATAAATTCAGGGGATGTTGGTTGAAAAGATTTCACATCATAGTTTTCAAGCATTTTTAAAATCATGAAAACAGAAATATTACCTGCAGGAGGTGGCATGCCACAGAGTTTGTGTTCTCTATATTTTACACATAATGGATCGCGCCAGACTACACTATAACTCTGAAAATCCTCTAAAGTTAATATATCCGAAACATTCTCTGAATTATTAACTGTATCTATAATCATACGAGCTGTTTCACCTTTATAGAATTCATCAGCGCCATTTTTAGAAAGTCTTTTTAAAGTTTTTACATATTCTTGATTAATTAAAATAGAGCCAATTTTTATAGGCTCAAGTTGATTAAAGTTGTTCTTTTCAAAATATAAAGATGATGCTGGTTCAACTGTTTTAAGATAACGCATATACTGGAGAGTATTATGAAGAGCAGGAGAGACACTAAAGCCTTCTTCAGCAATTTTTATTGGCTCAATGAATAATTCTTCCCATTCAAGTTTTCCAAATTTTTTATGAGTCTCTTCCATTAATTTGATTAGACCAGGGACACCAACAGATTTTCCATTAATAACGGCATCAGGATAAAATTTAATAGCCTTACTGTTTTTATCAGTAAATAAATCTGGCCCTGCTGATTGTGGGGCAACCTCCCTACCATCAATCGCATATAATTTTGAGCTAAAGTTATCCCAGTAAAGCATAAAACCGCCGCCACCAATTCCTGTAGATTGTGGTGTTGTCATTGTCAGAATAAGTTGCGCGGTTACCGCAGCGTCTAATGCTGTACCGCCTCTTTTTATTATTTTTGCAGCTGCTTCAGAAGCATAATTGTTAGCAGTCACAACTATCGCTTTTGAAGGTTCAGATGCTTCAACAATTGGTATTAAGATAAATGAAAATACCAATATTATTTTGTAAAAATTTTTCATCAAATAATGTTTAACCTAATTATTAATATACAAATACACCAGCTTTGTTTAGTTTCCAATTATGTTTTATTCTGGAGAAAAGAATCTAATTACTGATGTTGATGGTATTTTAGTTGGAAATGCAGAAGATAAGGAAATAGGAACCGGAACAACCATACTTATCCCTCCTGAAGGTAGTACAGCTGCTGCAGATGTAAGGGGTGGCGCTCCCGGAACAAGAGAGGTAGGAGCATTGAATCCTTATAATCTTGTAGATACAATTGATGCAATTGTGCTTTCAGGTGGTTCGGCTTGGGGTTTAGAGGCAGCAAGTAGTGTTGCAAATTATATTGGAAAAAGTGGTCGAGGATTTAAAACATCAGAAAATATAAAAAATGTTCCTATGGTCCCTGCCGCCATATTATTTGATCTAAATAATGGCGGAAATAAAGATTGGGGTGATGAACCTCCATATAATAATCTCGGAATTGAAGCCTCAACTAAAGCTTCTGAGAAATTTCAACTAGGCAATGTCGGTGCTGGATATGGTGCTAAGGCCGGCTCTTTAAAAGGCGGTTTAGGTAGCGCAAGTTTCGAAAATAAAGAAGGATTAAAAATTGGTGGGTTATTTGCGGTCAATAGTTTTGGATCAGTTATTAATTATGAAACTGGACAATTTTGGGGTGCGAGTGACGAGTTAAATAACGAGTTTGGAGGAATGGGCGCTCCACAAAATTTACCAGAAGATATTTTGTCTGGATCATCAATTGGTCATGCACTTGAAAAAAGTAATACAACAATTGGTATCGTTGCTACAAATGCTAGGTTAGACGCTAAAACTGCAAAAAGGATTGCAATCATGTCACACACTGGTATGGCAAGAGCTATAAGACCTATTCATACTCCAGTAGATGGTGATGTTATATTTGTAGTAAGCACAAATACCTTTGAAAAAGAATTAAATTACAGAGAAATAAATGAAATTGGTGAATTAGGTGCAAGAGTTTGTTCTCGATCAATATCAAGAGCTATATATGAAGCTGATAAATTGTACGAAATGCAATCTTGGAAAGATAAATATACTTAATTTAAATTATATATAATTCATTTATAATATGATTAAGCGCCGGTAGCTCAGCTGGATAGAGCACCAGACTACGAATCTGGGGGTCGGGAGTTCGAATCTTCCCCGGCGCGCCATTGGAGAAAAGATGTTTGATTCAGTAATTATAATTCTTCTTTTAATCAGCTTGATAATTATTGTGCTACTTAAATTCCCACAAAAAAAAGGTGAATCTTTCCTTAATGAAGCAATCAAAAAGCAGGAGGAAAATCTATTATCATTAAATAATGATATTCAGGCTTTTAAGGAGCCTATGGGAAGATTGAGAAATTTTTTATCAGGCTCAACTTCAGCAGGCTCTTTTGGTGAATGGAATTTAAAATCAATTTTAGAGGATGTTTTTTCAAAAGATCAATACTTAGAAAATGTAGAAATTATTCCAAATTCTGGGAAGTATGTTGAGTTTGCTGTAGTTTTACAAGATGGCCTTTTAATGCCTATTGATGCAAAATTTCCTTCAGGTATTTATGATAAATATCTTAATGCCGCAGAAAAATTAGATAAAAAATTAATAGATGAATCTGAAAAAGAAATTATCAGACATATAAAAAAAGAGGCTAAATCAATTAGTTCCAAATATTTATTAGAGGGAGTAACTACTGATTATGCAATTTTGTACCTGCCTAGTGAAAGTTTATTCCAACTAGTCATGAATTTAGATATCAAAGAAAGTATTCTTAAAGAAGATAGGATATTTATTTTAGGTCCAAACTCGCTAGCTGCCTATATTATAAGCATACAGATGGGTTTTCGAACACTTACTCTTAACAAAAGGACTTCGGAAATAATTAAAGAATTCGGAATATTCAAAAAAGAATTCGAAAATTTTAGTAATTCAACAGAAGAATTAAGAAAAAAAGCTTCAGCAATGATAAAAGTTATAGATGAGCATGAAACAAGAGAAAAACAGATGAGTCGCTCAGTTGAGAGGATGGAAAAATTTAAAAATAACAACGAATAAATTTTTTAAACAGCTATTTGACTTAAGAAGATCTTGGGCTTATAACCCACATTGTTGTTAACCCTAGGGGATTATTATGAAAAGAACTTTCCAACCTAGTAATATTGTTAGAAAAAGAAGGCATGGCTTTAGATCCAGAATGGCCACAGTTGGTGGTCGTAAAGTTTTATCTAACCGAAGAGCTAAAGGCAGGAAAAGACTCTCTGCTTAAATTTAGATGACAACAAAGCAAAAAGAACAAAAAAAAACTTCAAAAATTCAGAAAATCGATAAAATAACTAAACGATCGGATTACTTGCGTGCATCTAAATCAAAATACTTTAGATCAAATTCTTTTATAATTCAGTTTTATAATAGAGCTGATACCTTAGGACCAAGATACGGAGTAACAGCAACAAAAAAAATAGGCAATGCAATTAAGAGAAATAAAGCAAAACGAAGAATAAGGAATCTAGTAAAAGATTTACTTCCAAAATATGGAAAAAATGGTTACGACT
This sequence comes from uncultured PS1 clade bacterium, assembly GCA_902533755.1. Lineage (GTDB taxonomy): Bacteria > Pseudomonadota > Alphaproteobacteria > MED-G09 > MED-G09 > AG-430-B22. The sequence goes on along the minus strand of CACANC010000029.1, from coordinate 2,595 downwards.
ATGTTTTTATCGCAAAAGAAAATTTAATAAATGAAGATTGGAAAGTCTTAAAAGAAGAATCCACATCTGTTTTGAGAGATTTTAAATATGAATGATATGTCTAGATATTTATTTGCTATCGTCCTTGCTATGGCAGTATTATTTGGTTGGCAAATTATATTTCCACCTGAGCAAAAAGAAATTGTAAATAATGAAATTAATGTTGAACAAGATATTGCTCAATTAAATATTTCTACAAATGAAACTCAAAAATATTCAGAACCTTGCCAGGAAGATAGAATTTTAATTTTGAGTAATAAGATTACTGGGTCAATTAATCTTTGTGGTGCTAAGATAGATGAAATTTTTCTAAAAGATTTTAAAACATCTACAAGAGAAGACTCTGATTTTGTTCAATTCTTTAATCCTAAAGAGAATGATAATGCTTTTTGGGTTGAGTCAGGTTGGAAAGCTCCAAAGAATATAAGATATAATCTACCTGGAAATGATACCCTATGGACACTTGAGGAAGGTCAAACATTAACTCCTGAAACACCTGTTGTAATTAGTTGGAATAATGATAATGGACTTATTTTTAAACAAAAAATTTCTATTGATGAAAATTATGTTTTTAATATTAAACAAGAAATCATTAACAATTCTCCAGGATCAATAACAGTTTTTCCATATCAACAGTTATCAAGAAAAGAGGCGCCAGATGGTCAAGCTCTGGGGTTATTGCATGAGGGCCCAACAGGATACTTTGATGAAGATCTTGAAGAAATTGATTATGATGACATTGAAGACAGTGATTTTAGATCAGAATTTAAAGACGGTTGGGTTGGAATTAGAGATAAATATTGGGCAACCGCAATAACTTCTCTTGATAAGGATAATAAAAGGGCAATTTTCAAAACTTCAACTGATGCTTTCGATAAGTTTTATAGAATTGGTTATATTGGAGATCTTACTGGAGCATCATCTGGAGAGAGTTTATCTTCTGTCAGTTTAGCATTCATAGGGGCTAAAGAAGTTAAAATAATTCAGGAATATTCAGATAATAACATCTTCAATAGATTAGATTTAATAATTGATTGGGGATGGTTTTATTTTTTAGCTAAACCACTATTTTATGTCTTAGATATTCTTTTCTCTTTTTCAGGTAATTTTGGCGTGGCTATTTTGTTACTTACTATTTTAATAAAAGTTGTCTTTTTTCCTGTTGTTAATCGTTCATATGTTCAAATGGCAAAAATGAGAAAAGTTCAACCTGAAATAACCAAATTAAGAGAATTGTATGGTGATGATAGACAGAAAATGGCATTGGAGATGCAATCTTTATACAAAAAAGAAGAGTTAAAGCCTCTATCAGGTTGTTTACCTGTTTTAATTCAAATACCTGTCTTTTTCGCATTATATAATGTTCTTTTAGTGGCATTAGAAATGCGACATGCACCATTTATTGGATGGATAAAAGATCTATCTGCGCCTGATCCAATTTCATTATTTAACGGATTTGGTCTCATTAATTGGGAACCACCTCAGATACTTATGATTGGTGTTTTCCATATATTATTTGGTTTAACCTTTTTATTGCAAACTAAATTAAATCCTGCACCACCTGATCCAATTCAAAAAACGTTGTTTACATGGATGCCAATACTTATGGTATTTATTGCTGCTAATTTTCCAGTTGGTTTAGTTATTTACTGGGCTTGGAATGGTATTCTGTCAATTATGCAACAAATGTATATAATGAAAAAGCAGGGAACAGAAATTGCTCTATTTGCAAAATCTGAAAAAGAATAAAAAATTAATTTAATATTATGACTGTTAGAAAAGAAACAGGGAACGATGCTAAGTCTAAAAAGATATTGTTTAAGCAAAATATTACTTTTTCACTAGGCGTTACTCGAATTGAAGATCTTCCAAAAGAAACTTCGGCAGAAGTTGCTTTTTTTGGACGATCTAATGTTGGTAAATCTTCTCTATTGAATTCCATTACTGACAAAAATAAACTAGCTTACACCTCAAAAAATCCTGGTCGCACAAGAGAATTAAATTTCTTTTCATTAAGTAAAAATTCAAAAACCCTAATTAATATTGTTGATATGCCAGGTTATGGATTTGCTAAAGCTTCAAAAGATCAAATAAAAAAGTGGACAAAACTCTCTGATTCTTATCTTAAAACTAGAAAAAATCTAAGAAGAGTTTTTTTACTTATAGACTCTCGAAGAAATATTATGCCCGTTGATAATGAAATTATGGATGTAATGGATGATTATGCTGTTTCATATCAAATTGTTTTAACAAAAGCAGATAAAATCTTAAAAGTTGAAAACCTTGCTGAATTAGTATTAAAAGAGGTAGAAAAAAGAAAAGCAATCTTTCCAAAGATATTAATTACATCATCTAAAAGTAAATTTGGAATTGATGATATCAGAGAAGAAATTGCTAGTTTATTTAATTGAGTGATTGAGATGATTGAAAATGATAATAGTGCAAAGGACTGGCTTAATAATGCAGATATGCTCACAGAAGCACTTCCATATATGCAAAAATATGCGGGTTCAATTATAGTAATAAAGTATGGCGGAAACGCTATGAAAGATTCTA
>CACANC010000028.1 GCA_902533755.1 uncultured PS1 clade bacterium | reverse complement strand
TAAGAGATTTATCTAGATCTTTTAACTTTTTCGTATCATCACGGGTGATGTTTCGCGAAGGAATTTTGGCCATGACTGCTATTGTTTCTTCGATCTCTTTTTCACCAATAATTTTCTTTTTAGATGCTTTTAATTTCATCGCTGCACCAGTTTCATCAATCACATCTATAGCTTTATCAGGTAATTTCTTATCACTCATATATCTTGAAGATAACTCAACAGCACAATCTATTGCTTCATCGGAATATTTAAGGCCATGAAAATCTTCAAAACGTGATTTAAGGCCTTTTAGAATCTTAATAGTGTCTTCATTATTTGGTTCATCAACATCAATTTTTTGAAATCTTCTTGAAAGAGCTCTATCCTTATCAAAAAATTGTCGAAATTCTTTATATGTTGTGGAGCCAACACATCTCATTCTTTCATTTTGCAAATATGGTTTTAATAAATTTGACGCATCCATTGCTCCACCTGATGTGGCTCCAGCCCCTATAACAGTATGAATCTCATCAATAAATAAAATAGAATTATCGATTTTTTCAATCTCTTTAAGAACAGCCTTAATTCTTTCTTCAAAATCTCCTCTGTATCTAGTACCAGCAAGTAATGCGCCCATATCTAGAGAATAAATTTGAGATGATTTTATAACTGATGGCACTTCCTCAAAAACTATTCTGTAGGCTAAACCCTCAACTATTGCTGTTTTTCCAACTCCAGGGTCGCCAACTAATAATGGATTATTTTTTCTTCTTCTACATAATATCTGAATAAGTCTTAGTACTTCTTCATCTCTCCCAATGAGAGGATCAATCATATTTTTTTTAGCTTTTTCATTTAAGTTTTCACAAAATGCCTCTAGAGCGCTCTTTTTGTTTGACTGTAATTCTTCTTGCTCATCGTTAACTTCTTCTGAAACACTCATAGTTGTATAATCATCATCTTTTCTTATGCCATGGGAAATAAATTGAACAGCATCATATCTTGTCATCTCTTGTTTTTCTAAAAGATATACTGAGTAACTCTCTTGTTGTGAAAAAATAGCCACAATTACATTTGCACCATTGACTTCACTTTTCCCAGATTGCTGTACATGAATAGCTGCTCTTGTAATTACAGTTCGATATCCTGCAGTGGGTTCGGGTAATTGTTCGTTATTGGATAAAACAAGATACTTCTGTTCATCTATAAATTTAACTAAATCACTTTTTAGGTGTGACAAATTAATATTACAAGCCTTAAGAAGATTCATAGCATCAGTATCTTCGATTAAAGCTAAAAGAAGGTGCTCAACAGTAACATGTTCATGATTTTTTTTAGCAGCATAATCTATTGATCTCTGCAAAGACTCTTCTAAACTTTGAGCAAAACCTGCCATACCTTTAATCCTTTTCCATTGTGCATTGTAAAGGATGATCATTCTTTTTTGCAGTTTCAAGAACTTGAATTACTTTTGTTTCAGCAATCTCATATGGAAAAACACCACAAACACCTACTCCATTTTGATGAACATGAAGCATAATCTTCGTAGCCTCATCGTTATTCTTATGAAAAAACTTTTTAAGAAGAAATACAACAAATTCCATTGGCGTATAATCATCATTTAAAAGTAAAACCTTGTATAAGGAAGGTTTCTGAAATTTTTTCTTAGTTTCAACCTTAGTGGCATCATCAAAATCTATATATTTATCTCCTTCGGACATATAATAATTTAACTCCTATTTATTCTCCAACAAAACATCCCTAGCTTTGTTTATTTTTGCGCTTAAATAATCAGAACCACCTTTATCTGGGTGGTTTTTTTCAATTAATTTTTTATGCGCACTTATAATATCATCTCTTGAAGCGTTGAAATCAAGACCTAAAATTTCAAATGCTTCATTTTTATCAATTGAAATCTTATAATTACTTTTCTTAAAAAAAGAATTATAAAAATCATAAAATGTTTTTAATCTTGTTAACCACAAAGAAAGCGCTAAAAGGGGTCCAGAAAAATAATACAAACCTCTGAATAGAAGAATCAAAGATATAATGAGTAAAATTCCTCCAAGAATTATCTTTATTAGACTTTGTAATTTAGTAGAATTTATATTTGCTAAATATTTTACAATTAAAATTATTATTATAAGACTTATAATTCCATAAAATAAAAAAACCATTAAACTAGACCTAATTTACTTAATTCAGATATTAATTCTTCGTTGGATTTATCATAACTTAATGGATCATATAGAACATCATCTTTAGGAATATCATTATTTTTTAAATATCTCCAGCCTTGGAAAGGTCTCGATTTCTTTGGGACAGTTAAAATAATATCTTCTGATAAAAAAATCTTACATCTATTAATTTTATCTTCTCCAGTATATCTAATTATATCCAAGATATTTTGACGAGCTCTTATATAGCCTTTGAAAATCCAATATATTGATCCGCCATTAATTAATTCCTCATATCTTTTAGGATACATTCTGGTGATATGAATTGTTTCATTATATTTTTCTCTTATGAAAGTTTGTCTTCTAAACAAATCGTCAACATCCTTTGCTCCAACACATAATTTTTTTAAATGTACGGTCATTTATCTATGTATATCTCTACAACATCAGTAGGAGAAAAAAGAGAAAAAAAACCTGGACTTATTGACCCGCCAATTAAGTACCAATTTTCATGAATAAAAACTGAAGACATACTATGTCTAGGAGTTGGCATTGCTTCCTTTTTAACCCAATTATCTTTTTCGAAAGAATAATGCTCTTTGTAAGTTCTATTAGGATTAAGTGTTTTGCCTCCTGAAACATGCAAATTATTTTTAATTTGCTGAACTGACGAAGAGGCAATACTTAGAGGATAATTAATTTTTTTTTTCCATTTATTTAATTTAGGATCAAAAATTTCAAACCTATTTGATATTTCAGAATTTGAAACATCTATTCCTCCAATTATGGCTATATTTTCATTGTAAACTCCAAATCCTGATGCATATAAAGGATCATCGAAAATGGCATAGCTAGTGCTCCACTTGCCATAATTTAAATTGTAAGACATAACTTTCTCAGGACTTTCCCCAACTCCTCCTATAAAAAATACTTTGTTATTTATTTTTACCATTGCATGGTCAGCTCTTGCGTAAGGCATATCGCTTATTTGAGCCCAGTTAGATAAATTATGGTCATAAATCCAACAATTTCTTGTTGGTTTGTCTTTGTTGTACCCTCCACATAGTAATATTTTATTTTGAAAACTAATAATTCTAAATCCATGAAAATCTTTTGGAAATAAACTAATAGGTCTCCATATTCTTCCATCAATATCAAAAATTTCTGATAAAGGATTATTTCCAATAATTCCCTTTCCTCCAACAACTACAATTTCATTATTAAGTATTGCTGCAGAAGTACCGCTCTTTGCTACTGGAAGAGGTGTAGATTCAATCCAAATAGAGAAAACCATAGAAGGCAAAAAAATTATATTGCAGCAAATTAATAAAAATAAGTAAATTTTAATTTTAATATTCAATTTTTATACCTAAACAAGAAACCAAGCAGCAAGACCAAGAAAACTAAAAAACCCTACAACATCTGTAATTGTAGTTAAAAAAACAGTAGATGCCACTGCTGGATCAATACCCACTCTATTTAAACCTAAAGGAATTAAAATTCCTGCTAATCCAGCGATTACCATATTTAAAATCATTGCAGTAGCTAGAACAATACCTAAAGAATAATTATCAAACCATAGCCAGCCAAAAAAACCTGTAATTATTGCAAAAAGCGTTCCATTGTAAAAACTTACAAGTATTTCTTTATTAATAATTCTTTTATAATTTAATGGAACTAAATCTCTTGTTGATAATGAACGAACAGCGATGGTTAATGTTTGTGTACCAGCATTACCTCCCATTGAAGCAACTATAGGCATTAAGATTGCTAGGGCTACCATTTCCTCAATCGTCGCATCAAAAAATCCTATAACTACAGACGCAAGAACAGCAGTTAATAGATTAATAAATAACCAAGAAAAACGTCCCCTTGAAACTCTAATAGCGCTATCAGTTATATTTTCGTCACCTACACCGCCAAGTAATTTTATATCTTCTCCAGCTTCATCTTGTATAACATCTACAATATCATCAGCTGTAATTACTCCAATTAGCCTTCCATTATTATCAACTACAGGGGCCGAAACAAGATCAAATCTTTCAAATTCTAAAGCGACTATTTCTTTATCTAAATCCGCATTAATTGTAACAAAATGATTTGATTTAATATCCTGTAGATCACTTTCACGTTTAGATCTTATTATGTTTGATAAAGACAGTGCTCCTAAAGGTTTAAAAGAAGGATCAACAAGATAAATTTCATAGAATTCATTTGGTAATTCATAATTTTCTCTAAGAAAATCAATAGCTTGCCCTACATTCCAAAATGGTGGCATAGACACAAAATCTAGGCTCATTAATCTTCCTGCGCTGTCATCGGGATAATTTAGTGAGTTTTTTATTTCCTCTCTTTCACTTGAAGGAATTTTTTGAAGAATTAGGTTCTTTTCGTTATCTTCTAGGTCCTCAATTACATGAACTGCATCATCGGTTTCTAGCTTTGGTATTAGATCTGCTAAATAGTTATATCCTAAATAATGAATTATTTCTTCTCTAACTAAGTCTTCAAGATCAGAGAGAATTTCAGGTTTAAATTCATCTTTAATTAAATCTATAAATACTTCTCTTTCTGAAGATTTAAGTAAATTAATAATATCTGCAATATCAGATGAAGGTAATTTATTAATAATATCTAAAACAGATTTTTTGTCACCAGAATCAATTGATATTATGATTTCAGAAACTAGTGTCGGATCAAATTGCTCTCTGAAAGATACAATACTATCTTCTATTTTATTACTCATCATTAATTCCTTATGGTGCGGCCGAGAAGACTTGAACTTCCACGGGTTTTACCCCACAGCGACCTCAACGCTGCGCGTCTACCAGTTCCGCCACGGCCGCAAATTACTTATTAATATATCAATACTTAATAATGATTTGTAAATTAATAAACAAATTTATAAATTAATAAAGTTATGAATGATAATGAAATTGAATATTTTAAAGAAGAAGGGACTATTGATTATCCTTACTCTGTAAAATTTATGGAGAAAAAGGTTGAAGAAATTTATAAAAATAATTGCAAAGAATTTTTATGGTTTTTGGAGCACGATAATATTTATACAGCTGGAACTAGTGCAAAACCTGAGGACTTGATCGAAAAAAATAAATTCAAAGTATATGAATCAAGCAGAGGCGGACAATATACATATCATGGACCTGGGCAAAAAATAATTTACTTAATGCTAAACCTTAGGAAGAAAGGATATGATATAAGGAAATTTATTACCTTAATTGAGGAATGGATAATTATTTCATTAAAGGACATAGGGGTAAAAGGGATAAATGATAAAGATCATGTTGGTATTTGGGTAGAGGATAAGAATATTTTGAAAAAAATATCATCTATTGGTTTAAGAGTGAGAAAAGGCATTACATTTCATGGTGTTAGTATAAATATGAATCCAAATTTAGAAAATTTCAAAGGAATAAACCCCTGCGGAAATAACCCTAATAATATAACAAGCCTTGAAGAAATGGGATTAAAAAAAGAAATAAAATATTTTGATGATATCCTCATAAGAAATTTCAATAAACTATTTAATGCAAAATTAAAACTTAGGAAAACTCAAGAATAATTTCATCAGAAGCTAAGCTATCACCACCTTTACAATGAATTTTTTTAATAATGCCTGATACTTCAGATCTAATCACATTTTCCATTTTCATTGCTTCGATCGTACAAAGTTTGTCACCTATATCTATTTCTTGTCCCTCATTAACATCAATTGAGACTACTAATCCAGGCATAGGACATTTAATAATTTTTTCATTTGATCGAACATCCTTTGCTATCATGTGTTTTGATAATTCATAGGCTCTTTTAGATAAAATTTTAACATCTGAAGAAAAACCGTAACTACTGATATTGTAACCATTTATAATTTTTTCAATTTTAAAATGGTATTCTTCGCCATTAATAGAAATGGATGCTATTGGTTTTCCTGATTCATAAGAAGAATCAATTGTAATTACTTCATCATTATATTCTATTATAAGATTATCTTGTCTATCATATGTTTTAAATTCAAAAACAGAATCCTCAATAACAGCAACTAAAGACTTTTCAAAAAACAAATTATTTCTATTTTGATTTCTCGATCTGAATTCATCTATGGAATATAGATAAGTTCCTGCAATGGCAAATAATAGGGCAAATTTATCGTCATTTACAAAAGGTCTATAACCTTCAGGATACTCAACATCAATAAATCCAGTATTGATATCGCCACTAATAAAATTCTTATTCCTAATGATTGCCGTTAAGAAATTTATATTATTTCTTATTCCATTAATATAATGATGATTTAATCCGATCTCCATCTTTAAAAGAGCCTCGTTTCTATCTTTTCCATAAGAGCAAAGCTTGGAAATCATTGGATCATAATAGATTGATATTTCGCCTCCTTCATAAACTCCAGTATCGTTTCTTATATTATTTATATTAATAGGCGTAATATATGAATTTAACCTACCAGTAGAAGGCATAAAATTTCTTTCGGGGTCTTCTGCATAAATTCTGGACTCGATTGCCCATCCATTAAACTTAATATCATCTTGTCTTAATTTTAACTCTTCTCCAGAAGCTATTTTTATCATTTCTTCTACTAAATCAATTCCAGTAACCAATTCTGTAACTGGATGCTCAACCTGTAACCTTGTATTCATTTCTAAAAAGTAAAAATTTTTATCTTGATCTACTATAAACTCTACTGTTCCAGCGCTTGCATAATTAATTGTTGATGCTAATCTTTTCGCTTGTTCTCCCATTTCATTTCTGAGCTTTTCATCAACAAATGGACTTGGTGACTCCTCTATAATTTTTTGATTTCTCCTTTGAATTGAACATTCTCTTTCACCTAAATGTATAACATTTCCATGATTATCAGCTAATATTTGAATCTCTATATGCCTAGGTTTTTCAATAAATTTTTCTATAAATATTCTATCATCACCAAAACTTGATTTTGCTTCATTAACCGATGAATTAAATGCATCCTCAACATCTTCTTCAGCTCTAGCAATTCTCATGCCTTTTCCACCGCCACCTGCTGAAGCTTTTATCATAACCGGGAAACCAATTTTTTTCGAGATTTCAAGGGCTTCATCAGAATCTTTAATAATTTCTTGATGACCTGGAATTATATTTACATTTGATTTTTCAGCAAAAATCTTTGACTCAATTTTATCGCCCATTACCCTTATTGGTTCTGATGGAGGCCCTATAAATGTAATTCCTTCCCTTTCAAGTTGATTAACAAAAGAAGCATTTTCCGAAAGAAAGCCATATCCAGGATGAACTGCATCTGCACCAGTTTTTTTACAGGCATTTATTATTTTTTCAATAACAAGGTAAGACTCAGATGATGGAGCTGAACCAATATTAACAGACTCTTTCGCTTTCATTACATGCAAAGCCCTACTATCAGCTTCACTATAAACAGCTACAGTATCTATACCTAATTTATTACAGGTATTTATTACTCTACATGCAATTTCACCTCTATTAGCAATTAAAATCTTTTTAAACATAATCTTCTCATAAAGGTAAGTTGTCGTGTTTTTTCCAAGGATTTGATAATTTTTTATTTCTTAAAAGTTTCAACGCCTTTGCAATTCTTGGCCTAACATTTCTAGGCATAATTACATCATCAATGTAACCTCTCTCCGCAGCAACAAAAGGATTAAGAAACCTCTCCTCATACTCACTTGTATGTTTGTTAATTTTATCTTCATCGCCAATATCTTTCCTATATAGTATTTCAACAGCTCCTTTTGCTCCCATAACAGCAATTTCAGCGCTAGGAAGAGCATAATTAATATCACCCCTCAAATGTTTTGGAGCCATAACACAATAAGCCCCGCCATAAGCTTTTCTTGTTATAATTGTTACCTTTGGAACCGTTGCTTCAGCATAGGCATATAAAAGTTTGGCGCCATTCTTAATTAAGCCACCATATTCTTGATCGGTTCCAGGGAGAAACCCTGGAACATCTACAAACGTTACAATCGGAATGGAAAAAGAGTCACAAAATCTGACAAATCTTGCGGCTTTTCTGCTTGCATCAGAATCTAATACACCTGCTAAATTCAAAGGCTGATTACCTACAAAACCCACCGTGTAACCATCAATTCTTCCAAATCCAACAACAATATTTTTAGCAAAATTAGGCTGTATCTCAAAAAAATCACCTTCATCAATTGCTTTGATTATAAACTCCTTTATATCGTAAGGAGTATTTGAATTTTCAGGTATAAGATAGTCTAAACTTGTTTCTGATCTTGAAACTTTATCAGAAGTTTCTTTTATTGGTGCAGATTGAATATTACTTGAAGGAAGAAAATCAATAAATCTTCTAATATCTGAAAGCATATCAATATCGTTGTTATAAGCACCATCAGCAACTGAAGATTTTGTTGTATGAACATCTGCTCCACCTAATTCATCAGCTGTAACCTCCTCATTGGTTACTGTTTTAACTACATCTGGGCCAGTTACAAACATATAAGAAGTATCTCTGACCATAAAAATAAAGTCAGTTAATGCTGGAGAATAAACATCACCTCCAGCACAAGGTCCCATAATTAATGAGATTTGAGGAATTACACCTGAAGCAAGAACATTTCTTTGAAAAACTTCAGAATACCCTCCTAAGGAATCTATACCTTCTTGAATTCTTGCCCCCCCTGCATCAAGAACACCAATTAATGGAGCATTATTTTTCAAAGCCATATCTTGTATTTTGTTAATTTTTTTTGAATGAGCCAATGATAAAGAACCACCAAAAACTGTAAAATCCTTAACATACAAAAAGATCAATCTTCCGTTAATTTGCCCAGATCCTATAACTACCCCATCGCCAGGTATTTTATTTTTTTCCATGCCAAAATCTGTACTGCTATGTTCAACAAACATATCATATTCTTCGAAAGATCCTTCATCCAGCAGAAGATCAATTCTCTCTCTTGCAGTAAGTTTTCCTTTTGAATGTTGTGCATTAATTCGGTCTTGTCCACCGCCAAGTTTTGCTTGCTCTCTTCTTTTTTCAAGCTCTTTTATGATATCTTCCATAAGGTTCCCTCAAAAAATTTAAATACTCACTTCATAGGGAAGATCATATTTTTCCCACTTTTCTTTCATATGTTTTGGAAGCTCAGCCTCAAAAAACATCTTGCTCCCGTTTGGATGATAGAACTCAACACTTCGACTATGAAGGTGTAATTTTTCACTATCTTCCACATTACCGTACCTTTTATCACCTAAAATTGGAATGCCCAATTCTTTCGAATGTATGCGAATTTGGTGATTTCTACCAGTGATTGGTTGAAAAATTACAAAATTTAAATTATTATTTATTATCATATAGTTATTATATTCTGTTAAAGCTTTATCATAAGTTTTAGAGTTTTTCTTTTTAATTCTTTTATTGATGACTCCTTTGCCTTTTTTTAATTTACCAACATTTAATGCCCAATAATTTTTGATTATTTTTTTTTCACGAAATAAATAAGACATATGATCAGCAATTTGTCTGTTTAGGGCAATTATTAATATTCCTGAAGTATCTTTATCAAGTCTATGAACCAACCTAGTTTTTACAGATTTGAATGACGATCTCAATAGAGTATCGATACTTTTCTTAATTTTCGTACCTCCTTGAACAGCAATACCAGATGGTTTATTTAATATTAAAATTTCATCATCTTGATAAATGATCATTTCATCAATTTCTTTTTTTGATTTAACGTCAAAATGATATTCTTTTTCTTTTTTTAAGTTTCTATATTCACTACTAATAGAAATTTGGTCATTAATTTGAATTCGATGATTTGACTTTATTTTTTTTTCATTAACTTTGATCTTTTTTTTTCGCAACGCAATTTCAATCTCATTCTGACGAAAAGATGAATAAATTATTTTAATCCACTTATCTAAACGAACATTGGAATATTCATCTGAAACACTATAAATATCAAAATTCATGATAAAGTAGCTATTTTAGTAAAATAAAATCCTAAATAAACAGACAATAAAGAAGTTGAAACAGAGCCAAATATATAAATTAAAGAAATAAGATGTTGATTATTTTGAAATAAATCTAAAGCCTCAATTGAAAAAGTAGAAAAAGTTGTGAAACCTCCTAAAAAACCAATCATTAAGAATGATTTTAAAAATTCATTGTTTGAATCTTTTAATAAAAAAAAGAATATACCAATTAAAAAAGATCCAGTTGCATTTATTATAAGTGTAGATATTGGAAAACTTGGGTTAGAAATAAAATTTACTGTCCCTATATAGTATCTTAGCAATGAGCCAATTGCTCCACCGATTGCAATGCTTAATACAATCAAATTATTCTCCTTTAATTTTTTTATTATAAATAATAATTATATTATTATTATATAAAATTAAAATTTAATATGACTAATCATTTAATAAATACAACTGTAACCTTTCTTAAATATAATGGAAAAATTATTAGTAGTGATTTATTGGAAGATAATAAATTACAAATAATTCGAAAAACAAAAATACCCGTCAAGGAATATAAAAAAATATATAAAGAAGTTGGTCATAAATATAACTGGATTGGAAGGCTAAAAATAAAAGAAACTGAATTAAAGGAAATAATTCATAATAGTCTTGTAGATATTTATTTAATGAAAAAAAATAATAAAATAATTGGATTCCTTGAAATGGATTATAGGTCATCAAAAGAAATTAAAATCGTACACCTAGGTTTAATAGAGAGCTTTATTGGAAAAGGTTATGGTAAAAAACTATTAAAATTTGCCATAAAAAGAGCTAATGAATTAAGAATTCAACCTTTAATC
>CACANC010000027.1 GCA_902533755.1 uncultured PS1 clade bacterium | reverse complement strand
TTTAAAAAATAATATGGAGAATCCTTTCAAAAAAATAGCAATTATTGGTTTAGGGCTTATTGGTGGATCAATCGGATTAGCCGTTAAAAGGTTTAGTAAAGAAATTCATTTACAAGGTTTTGCAAAAAGTGACTTAACAGTTAAAACTGCATTATCAAGAGGATTAGTGTCTGAGGCTTATTTAGATTTGAGCCAAATTAATCGTGATATTGATCTAGTAATTTTAGCCACACCATTATCTTCATTTGCGAGTATAGTTAAAGAAATCTCGCCCAACCTTAAAGATGGATGTGTAATTACTGATACTGGTTCAGCAAAATCTAAAGTGATAATTGAGATTGAAGATATTCTACCTGAATCGATTCATTTTGTTCCCGGTCATCCAATAGCTGGTACAGAAATGTCAGGTCCAGAGGCAGGTTTCTCAGATTTATTTGATAATCGATGGTGTGTTCTTACTCCTTCAAAAAGAACAAATTTAGATAAACTTAACGATGTTAAGGCATTTTGGGAAAATTTAGGTGCTATGGTTGAAATTATGGATCCAGAATATCATGACAAAGTTCTTGCTATAACCAGCCATATTCCTCATTTGATAGCATACAACATTGTTGGCACGGCAAACGATTTAGCAAATGTTAATAAAAAAGAAGTTGTTAAGTATTCTGCTGGAGGATTTAGAGATTTTACTAGAATTGCTGCCTCTGATCCCATTATGTGGAGAGATATCTTTATTAATAACAGTGATGCAGTTTTAGAAATGCTGGATTATTTTTCTAGTGATTTAGATAAATTGAAAGCAGCGATTGAAGATAATGACTATGAATATCTTGAAAACTTTTTTAAGAAAACAAGGAATGTAAGAAAAAATATTATTGAGGCTGGCCAAGATACACAAAAAGTTGATTTTGGGAGAGGGGATTAATTTATTTTAATTTCGGTGCCCTTCCAATTGGAAGAGGTCCTAAAAGTGACATTCCATCTTCAAAGGTTAAATCAATTTTACCTCTATATATTAATAAGTTAGTAATAGGGTTTTCTTCAATGTTTATTCCAAAAATTTGAAACAATCTTTTTATATCGTTGGGATCAGAAAAAGAAAATTCAATATTACCCTCTAAATATTCATTTTGAGTATCAATATAACCTTGAGCAGTAAGTGATGATCTACCTTTATTTGTTACAATATCAATATTATATATACTTTCATGTTTGATAGTTCCTGAAATACCGTCAATTGAGAATGATTTGTTGCTATAATTTTCAGAAAAAACTATATCATTTCCAAAAATCTTAAATTCTTTATGATTTTTATCATAATTATAAATATCAATAATCAAATTTGATGGAAGGGCTATAATTGTTATTGAATTTGATATTTGGTAAGAAATTTGATCATTTATTAAGAGTCTAATTTGATCAAAGCGCCATGCAAATGTTTTTAAATTAATTTCTTTAAGCGTGGTTTGTTTAAAGAGATTATATTTTAATTGTTTTAGATTTATATCAAAATGAAATGGATAACCAGAAATTTTAGAATTTTCATATCTTAAAGTATTATCCTTTAAAACTCTATTCTCAATATATATGGTTCCTAAAAACCAATAGGTTGACCATATAATTATGGTCAAAATGAATGTATAAATAGGTAACTTTATATACCTATATAAATTTCTATTTTTTTTCATTATTTTTATTTACTAAAAGTTCCTCTGAGGCTGTTTCAATTCTATCCTCCAATAATGATTGAAAATTTTTTTTTGGAAGCCCGGGTTCTATTCCCTTTAGAAATTTTACTTTTATAGTTCCTTCTTCTCTTCCATATCCTTTTGTTTGCCAATATAGACCAGAGTTTAACGCTACAGGAACACATGGGATATCGAGATATTTATATAAAGCAAAACAACCAGATTTATAGTCTCCTTTTTCACCAACATTAACTCTTGTTCCTTCTGGAAAGATAACAATTGGTCTATTATTTCTAGAACATTCTTTTGCCATTTTAAGTAATTGTTTCAATGCTTTACCTTTAGCTTTTCTATCAACCCAAATCATCTTTGCTTTAACTGCGTGCCATCCATAGGCGGGTAAATATATTAATATTTTTTTCAGAACCATAGCTGCATCACTAAAATAAGCTGTAAAAAAAATTGTATCCCAGATTGACTGATGCTTCGATGCAATAATAAATGGCGTGTTAGGAATATTCTCTTCTCCGATCACTACCCAATTTAAGCCATCAAATCTTTTAAATAAAAAAAGCATTAATTTTGACCAAGAGTGGATTAAGAGAGCGGTATATTTTCTTGGGAAAAATAATAAAGGAAGGCCTGCTAAGGCTATAATAGCAGTGATCGTAAAAAAAATTGTAACTGATATATATGATAAAATTTTATTTATAATTATACCTCATATAATTAAGTATTTAATTCGAACAAAACTAAATCTTAAAAATTCCTTTAAAAAATTAATAAAATTATTGCTATTAGTTTTAACAGGCCATGATGTGATTTTAATATGATTGGTGTTATTTTGAAATTCTAAAATGCTTCTAGGAAGGTGGATATCTGAAGTAACAAGAATTGCAGAAATCAAATTATTTTTTTTCATCCATTTTATTACTTCAACAGCATTAGTTTTTGTATTTTTTGCTTCTTTTCCAATAAAAACACAACAATCAAATAAACTAATTTTCTCAGTTGAATTGTTAGGAATAATGATTTTTCTTAATTCATTTTTTTTCACTATAGGATTAACTCCAGAAATGAACATTTTTTTGGAATAATTAGCTTCCAGCAATTCGAATCCCTTTTTTATTCGATCAAATTTCCCAGTTAAAACCACTATTGAATCAAAATTAGTGTTATTTTTTAGTTCCAAATCATTCTTTTTGGATAACAAATTAAATTCATTTAGTAGTAAAAAAAATAGAAAAATTATTGCTAAAATAATAGTGATTAAAAGTGTCTTAAGTTGCATTATACTTTAATATTACTTTTTTAAGAATATATGCATAGAGTTTTTTCAATCATAAATTTTTTCTTAAAATATTTTGTTAATAATTTTGTATTGTAGAAAATGAAAAAGAAATTACTTCCACTATCATTGCTATTCTTTTTGGGTATTGTTTGGGGTTCAGGATTTGCGATAATTAAGATTATTCTTGTCTCTATTGGCCCATTATGGATAATGTTTAGTAGAATAGCACTAGGTTCATTAGTTCTATTAATTTGGCTATATCTACAAAATAAATCCCTTACTTTTGATAAAGAATTTTGGTTTTGGAGTTTTATTATTGGATTTTTGGGATTTAATTTCCCATTTAGTATAATAGCTTGGGGACAGCAGTATATTCCTTCTTCTCTTACAGCAATATTGATGGGTATTAATCCTATATTAACGCTTATACTTTCTTATCTTCTTCTAAAAGATGAAGAAATTACTTCTGTTAAAATATTAGGTATAACATTAGGTTTTTTAGGTCTCATATTATTAATTGGTTTAAATAATTCAGAAATTGTTGATTTAAATTCTATGTTTATGTTTGGACAAATTGCAGTTTTATTAGGGACTTCTTCATATGCTTTAGCAACTGTATTGACAAAGAAAATTTCTCATATACCTCCTACTGATAGAGCAATAGGCTCTTTACTAAGCGCATCTTTGATAGGCTTGATCACAGCAATTATTTTTGAACCTTTTCCTGATTTGGCCTCATTAGATATTAAAACTATTCTTTTACTTTTTCTCTTGGGCACTGTTTCAACCGGAGTTGCAACATTTGTATGGTTTAAAATAGTTGATTTAGAAGGGCCTATATTTATGTCTATGGTCAATTATTTGATACCAGTATGGGCATTAGTTTTGGGAATTTATTTGTTAGATGAATCTATAAATTTTGCTATTATCGTTGGATTAGCTTTTATTTTTAGTGGTATCTGGCTTATTCAAAGGAAAAAATAAATGAAATTTCTTTATTTACCAATATTTTATTTAATATCCTCATTTTTGACGACATCACTTATAATCTTAATTAATTTATCAACCAACTTAGTTTGGTTAACATCGCAAGGTTTTGATATTTCAATCAAAATGTTCTTTGAATTGCTTTTAAGAGATATTTCAAATGGTTTCTTATTTTTAGTCATAATTCTAATAACATTTTTTTTAGGTTTTTTAATAACTGCTATTGTTAGATATTTTTTTTCAATTAAGAGAACTTTATCCTATTCAATTTCAGGATTAGCTAGCATTTTTGTAATGCTAAATTTAACAACGCTGGTATTTGATGGGGCTATTTTAATTGCTGGAATGAGATATTTTCTTGGATTTCTTCTTTTTTGTATATCCGGCCTTTTGGGCGGATATTTATATGGATTAATGTTAAAAAAGGTATTTAAAAATGAGAATTGAAAACAAATTAAATTATAAATATAGAATTTTAGTATTGATCTCTCTTGTAGCTATCGTTCTTGCAAGATCTCTAATTGCAACTAATTTAGAATATAATGTTGAGAGAGTTGAACATAATTTTAACCATCCTTGGAGCTCGGCCACACTTCCTAATGGAGATATCCTTGTTACCGAACTTATTGGTAAAATAAAGAGAATAGATATCAATACTAGAGAAGTTATTGATATTAATGGAATTCCAAAAGTCTTATTTAGAGGACAGGGTGGTTTATCAGATATTATTCTTCATCCTGAATTTGAGAACAATAATATTGTTTTGATTTCTTTTTCATATGGAGAAAAAAATAAAAATACTCTTAAAGTTATTAGTGCAGAGCTAATAAAAAATGAACTCGTGAATAAAAAAACAATTTTTGAGGCTACACCATATAGAAAAACATCACATCATTATGGAGCTCGCTTAGTTTTTTTAAATGATGGAACACTAATTATAACATCTGGTGATGGCATTAATTATCGTGAAGATGCACAATACCTTGATAATCATTTTGGCAAAATTATTCGTATTAATTCTGACGGTTCTATTCCAGAAGATAATCCTTATATTGATATACAAAATGCTTTACCAGAAATTTTTTCATATGGTCATAGAAATCAACAAGGAATAGCTTATGACTCAAAAAATGATATATTATATTCTAATGAGCATGGCCCACGTGGTGGTGATGAGCTTAACTTAATTACTGCTGGTAAAAATTATGGTTGGCCAGCCATTACTTACGGTATAGATTATAATGGTAGCATAATTTCTCCATTTACAGAAAAGGTTGGCATGGAACAACCTTTAACATACTGGGTACCTTCAATAGCACCCTCTGATATGATTTTTTATGATGGAGAAATGTTTCCTGAATTTAATAATAACTTAATTATAAGCTCTCTTGTTCCCGGTGAAATAAGAAAGATTTCTCTTGATAATAATGCATTAGAAGAAGAAATTATTTTTGATGAAATCAAAGGCAGAATTAGAAGTATAAAATCATCAACAAATGGTGCTTTGGTTGTTTTATCGGATGGACCAAAGGGGGAGGCCTATATAATTAATAGATAATACCTTCTGAAGTAAAAAGAAATTATGATTATTCAATGTCCAGCATGTAATACAAGTTTTTCTGTAAGTACAGAAAAATTTGGAATTAAAAATAGAAAAGTTAAGTGTTCTAAATGTTATTTTATTTGGACAGCAAACTCGCAAGGTAAAGCTATTGAAGTTCCTCCTCTTTATGAATCCATTAATTCTCAAGGAGGGGTAATTAAAGAAAATAAAAATGAGAAATTGGATCCAAATATAAAGCCAGATCATCCATTACCTGTTCCAGTTAAAGAAAATGATAATGAGAAAGGTGGTTTTTTATCTATTATTCTAATACTGGTTCTCTTCTTATCGCTTGGGGTGGTTTGGTACAATAGAATTTTCTTATTGGAAAATTTTCCTATACTAAGACCTGTTTTAGAGTTTGTTGATCCCTCAATAAATATTAGAGGTATAGATATTTATAATTTAGAATCTCGTGCCACAATTATTAATAATAAAGAGTCTTTAATTGTTTCGGGTTCTTTAATTAATCAATCAAATTATATGAGAATTGTACCTAATATAATTGTTAAAATAGTAGGGCCAGATGAAAAAGTTATCATGCAAGAGATTATTGTTTTAAATAATGAGTATTTTAAAACGAATGAACAAATACCATTTTCAACAAATTTTATAAATTACCCAAAGAACGCCAATAAGGTTCTGATCGAGATTATTCCTTAATTCTCTTGCCAATCAGCTAAGTTATCCTGATCAATCATTTCTTCGATATCTTGCCTCTTCTTTATTACAGAATAACTATCGTCTTTAATAATTATTTCTGCGATTGAAGGCCTCGAATTATAATTTGATGATAAAACAGAACCATAAGCTCCAACATTTGTAATAGCTATAAAATCCCTTTCTAAAAGTTGTGAAGTTTTGAAGTCTTTTATAAAAAAATCTCCTGTTTCACAGATAGGTCCAACTACATCATAAATTTCTGTAGGCCTTTCTTTATCATTTTCAATTACTGGGAGAGCATTGTGCAATGATCCATATAAAGATGGCCTTATAAAATCATTCATAGCTGCATCAACGATGATAAATTTTTTAGACTCATTCTCTTTAATATAAATTATTTTTGTTACGAGTATACCTGACTCAGCTGTTAAAAATCGTCCAGGTTCAATTATGATCTTCTTGTTTAATGATCCTAATTTTTTTGAAACTACTGCTGCATAGTCTTTAATATTTAGGGCTTTTTCATCAGTATAATTAATTCCTATACCTCCCCCTATATCGATTATATTAATATCAATATTCTTATCTTTTAATTTAGTTATAGTTTCAACAATACTATTAAAAGTTTTTTCGAAGGGCTCTAAATCATTAATTTGACTTCCAATGTGCACATCAATACCTTTAATTTCAATATTATCTAGATTTGACGCAAGTTCATAAACATCAATCGCTTCTCTAATGGAAATGCCAAATTTGTCTTGCTTCTTTCCAGTAGAAATTTTTTCATTTCCCCCAGCTTCGATATCAGGATTAACTCTTAGTGATATTGGAGCAATCATATTTAGATTTGCTGCTTGTGCTGAAATTTGTTTGAGCTCAGAAATAGATTCAACATTAATCATTAATATCTTATTTTTAATTGCAAATATGATTTCATCAGTATTCTTACCGACGCCAGAAAAAACAATTTTATTGGGTGGTATTTTTGCCTTTAAAGCTCTTTTAAGCTCTCCAATTGAAACCACATCTGCACCAGAGCCCAATGAAGAGAATGTTTTTATAATTGATTGGTTTGAATTAGCTTTTAGTGAAAAAACAAACAAGGAGGTCTTCTTCTTTGAAAGCATCAGTAAGTTCACTATATTTACTTTCAAGTATTTTAGAAGAATAACAATAGAACGGTGAACCAACTTTTTTTGACAACTCAATTAAATTTATATTTTCACAGTGAAGATTTTTATTTTTATAAGAATACATAATTACTTACCTTCGAGGAATATTCCAACAGGATTAATATTGCTTGATGGAGGTGGTAATAAATCTCCTTTTCTGCCACATCCAGATAATAGAATTATAAACATGATAATTATGATGCTATTTTTTTTCATTCTGTAGTTTTTTTATCCATTTTGCTGCTGATTTTTTTACCATTAATGGAGATGTGCTGCCAAAAGACTTTTTTTGATTAACAGATTGTTTAGCATCCAACACATTAAAAATATCATCATTAATCTTTTTATTAAAACTTTTAAGTTCTTTTATTGTTAGTTCAGATAGTTTAATTTTCTTTTTTTCACAATATCTGACTATATTTCCAGTTATTTTATGAGCTTCTCTAAAAGGAATATTTAAGTTAGAAACAAGCCAATCTGCTAAATCAGTAGCTGTAGAGTAACTCTTCTGTGCAGCAGAGGATAAATTTTCTTTTTTAGGTTTTAATTTTTTTACGATGGCGTTTATTGCTTCAAGAGAATTCAAAATATTATCTACAGAATCAAATGTTAATTCTTTATCTTCTTGAAGATCTTTTGAATATGCTAATGGTAATCCCTTCATAACAACAAGAATTGACATTAATGCGCCGATAACCCTTCCATTCTTTCCTCTAACTAATTCTGCAATATCAGGGTTCTTCTTTTGAGGCATTATTGATGATCCTGTCGCAAGGCTATCGGGTAATTCAATGAAATCAAAACCTTCAGAGACCCAAAGTATAATTTCTTCAGAAAACCTTGAAAGATGAGAAGCAAGTATTGATGCGGCAGCTAAAGGTTCAATAATAAAATCTCTTGATGAAACTGCATCAATCGAGTTAGCCATAGGATTCGTAAAACCTAGAGCTTTGGATGTCATTTCTCTGTCAATTGGAAAGGTAGTTCCTGCTAAAGCTGCAGCGCCAAGAGGGCTCTGATTAATCCTTTTTAAAGCATCATGAAATCTATTCTTATCTCTTTCGAGCATTTCTACATAAGCAAGGAGATGGTGACCAAATGTAACAGGTTGAGCAATTTGCATATGAGTAAATCCTGGCATAATAAAATCATAATATTTATTAGCTTTTTTACTTAATTCTTTTTGAATCATAGTAATTTTTTTTATAATTTCTTGGCATTGTTTCCTCATATATAATCTCATATCAGTTGCTACCTGATCATTTCTTGATCTACCGGTATGAAGTTTCTTAGCTACATTGCCAATTTTTTTTTGAAGATTTGCCTCAATGTTCATATGTATATCTTCTAGAAGTGGATCTAAATTAAAAATACCCTTCTCAAATTCAATTTTAATTTTCTTTAAACCAGATATAATTTTTTGTGATTCTACCGAAGAAATTATTTTCTTTTTCCCCAGCATTTTTGCATGCGCAATCGAGGCAATAATATCTTCAAGATATAGCCTAGAGTCAAATTCAATAGAAGAGTTCATTTCAAGCATTATTTTATCTTGATCGGTATTAAATCTACCCCCCCACATTTTATTTTTTTGTATTTTTCTTGCCATATTTACTTTTAATTTAAAAAAAACCTCTCTATAGAACTCTCATGTTTAAGTCAAAAAAGAAATTCATTATATTTTTGTTAATCATCTCCTGCAGCTTACTATTAATAGTTTCTTATTCTACTGGTTTGTTCAATAATGACTCAGAACATTTTAAACTTTCTGAGCCCGATCCATTATCAAAATTTGATATTGTTGAATTTTACGACTCAGAAGGTAACAAGTATAACATATCCGATTTCAGTGGAAAGTTTATCTTGATGAATTTTTGGGCCACATGGTGTTTACCATGCAGAGTAGAGATGCCTTCTCTTGATAATTTACAGGAAGAAATGGGTGATGAAAATTTTCAGGTTATTATCGTGTCTGTTGAAAGAACAGATTTTTCTAAAATTGATGATTTCCTTAAAGAAATTAATATAAAGAATTTAAGTAACTACCATGATCCAACAACTATGGTTGGAAAGCATATTAATGCAAAGGGATTACCAATAACAATTCTCTTTGATAAAAATGGAAAAGAAATTGGAAGATATAATGGTGACTTCGAATGGGATTCTAAAGAGGTAATAAAATTTATTACTAAATTAAAGAATTCTTAAATTTAAACTAACCCAATGCTGTTTCCAACTCTGGTATTGCTTTAAATAAATCTGCAACTAAACCATAGTCTGCTACTTGGAAAATTGGCGCTTCTTCATCTTTATTAATAGCAACAATAATTTTCGAGTCTTTCATCCCAGCTAAATGTTGAATAGCTCCAGAAATTCCTACTGCAATATATAATTCAGGAGCAACAACTTTGCCAGTTTGACCAACTTGATAATCATTTGGAACAAATCCAGCATCAACAGCTGCACGTGATGCGCCAACTGCAGCACCTAATTTATCCGCTATAGTTTCTAATAATACAAAATTATCGCCTGATTGCATTCCTCTTCCACCAGATATGATAATTTTAGCTGATGTAAGTTCAGGTCTATCTGATTCAGTTAATTCTTCAGATATATACTCAGATAATTCTGGACTAGATGCTGAGTCGATTACCTCAATATTAACAGCTTCTTGATCTTCAGCAGCCTGAAAAGCAGTTGCTCTTACTGTAATAACTTTTTTTTCTGCTAATAATTTTACTGTCTCAATAGCATTTCCTGCATAAATTGGATGTTCAAATGTCTGATTATCAATAACTGATATTATGTCTGAAACCTGAGGAACATCTAGGAGAGCAGCAACTCTTGGCATAAAATTTTTGCTCGTTGTTGTTGCTGGGGCTATAAAAGTATTATATTTACTGGATAGAGAAACAATTAGATCCGCATATGGTTCAGCTAAATGTTTTGCATAAATATCATTGTCACAAGTTAAGACTTTATTTACTCCAGAAATTTTTGCAGCTTCTTCTGCAGCAGAATTACAATCCTTTCCAGCAACTAATATATCTACCTGTTCACCTATTTCATGGGCTGCAGTAATAGCTTTCCTTACTGATTCACTAATACTGTTATTATCATGTTCTGCAATTAATAATGTTGTCATTAAATAACTCCTGCTTCATTTTTTAATTTATTTACTAATTCATCAACTGTTTCAACTTTTACACCAGCTTCCCTTTGAGCTGGTTCTGAAACTTTTATAATTTCTAAATTCTGTTCAATAGAAATATTTAAATCTTCAGGATTTTTTTCGGTAATTTCTTTTTTCTTAGCCTTCATAATATTAGGAAGTGATGCATATCTAGGTTCATTAAGTCTTAAATCAGTAGTTACGATTGATGGCATACTAAGTTTTATTGTTTGTAGTCCCCCATCAACCTCTCTAGTTACTAATAATTTATCATTTTCCAATTTTATTTCAGATGCAAATGTACCTTGAGACCAGCCCAATAAGGCAGATAACATTTGACCCGTTTGATTTGAGTCATCATCAATTGCTTGTTTTCCTAAAATTATTAAATCAGGATTTTCTTCCTCTGCTACTGCTTTTATAATTTTTGCAACATTCAAAGGCGAAACATTTTGATCTGATTTTATAAGAATCCCACGATCAGCACCCATAGCAAGAGCAGTTCTAATTGTTTCTTGTGCCTGCTGAGGTCCTATTGAAAGAGCAATAATTTCTTCAGCAGTACCAGCTTCTTTTAGTCTAATTGCTTCTTCAACAGCAATCTCATCAAATGGATTCATTGACATCTTAACATTATCAAGTTCGACACCTGATTGATCAGATTTGACTCTTATTTTAACGTTGTAGTCTACAACTCTTTTAATAGGTACAATTACTTTCATTATTAACTCCAAAAAAATTTGAAAATAAATTAACGGGAAATTAAAACCCCTAACATGAAGTGTCAATAACTCAGTTTAAAAGTTTACATAATTTCTTTAAGTGTATTGCTCTACTCCTCTCTTGAGCTTCCCGGTTTCCATAAAACATCTCCTGTTCCACCAATATCAGATTGATTGGCATATCTCGCGGCAACAAAAAGAAGATCCGAAAGTCTATTAATATATTTTAGGGCTGTGTCAGAAACAGATTTTTTTTCTAAGTTATCCATCTTTACCATTAATCTTTCCGCTTTACGAACAACTGTTCTGGCTAAATGTAAGTATGCAGATGCTAATGTTCCACCAGGAAGTATAAAGGATTCAAGATCGGATAGGTTAGCATTCAGTTGATCAATCTCATTTTCTAACCTTTCGATTTGTTTTTCTGTAATCTTGGTTCTTTCTAACATTTCCATATTTTCATTATTAATAGGAATTGATAATTCAGCTCCTAAATCAAAGAGCTCATTTTGAATTGTTGCTAAAATATTATCTAATAATATCAATTCAGCTTGTTTTGTTTTTGTTCGGACAAGACCAATAATTGAATTTGCCTCATCAACTGTTCCATAGGCTTCTACTCTATTATCCTCTTTAGAAACCCTAGAACCATCTCCAAGACTTGTTTCACCTTTATCACCTGTTCTAGTGTAAATTTTTGTTAATCGAATCATTAATTCAATTTCCAAGCAAATCTTAACCCAACACTTGTAAGTCCTTGATTGGGATCACATAAACTACCATTAGACATATGTTG
>CACANC010000026.1 GCA_902533755.1 uncultured PS1 clade bacterium | reverse complement strand
AAAAGGTGAAATTATATGCAAACAATCAATAGATGCTCGAAAAGCCAAACTTGATGAAGCCAATGCATTAATGAGACAAAAAGAGTTAGAGTGGCAAGCCTCTAAGACATTAGTAGAAAAAGGATATAGATCCCAGACACAATTAGCTGCTTCTTCAGCAGCATATGATGCTTCAAAAGCATTAGTCAAACAAATGGAGCAGGAGCTCGATAATATAAATATTAGAGCACCATTTGATGGTATATTTAATGAAAAACTAGCAGAAATAGGTGATTTTTTATCAATAGGAAAGCCTTGTGGAAAAGTAGTTGATTACGATCCAATTAAAATAACTGCTCAAGTGTCAGAAAAAGAAATTCTTAGTGTAAAAAATGGTCTTCCAGGTAGAGCTAAATTATCTACAGGAGAAAAAGTTGAAGGTTTAGTGACATATGTTTCAAATACTGCTGATCCAGCAACTAGAACTTTTCGAATTGAAATGGAAGTTGAAAATAATAACCTTAGTTATAAAGATGGTTTAACAGCCGAAATTTTTATACCTATAAAAGAAATTAACGGTCATTTAATTCCTCCTTCCTCTTTAACATTAAATGAAGTAGGCGAAGTGGGTGTTCGCCATATTGTTGATGAAAATAAAGCTAAATTTTCAAAAGTAGAAATCTTAGGTGATGAAAATGAACTTGTTTGGATTTCAGGGTTACCTGAAAAAGTTACAATTATTACTGTTGGTCATGAATTTGTATCAAACGGAGATTCAGTGAATTACAGATTACAGGATGAAAAAAGTTGATCAACATTATTGATTATATAATGGCTGCAAGAAAAACTACTGTTTTTCTTATGCTTATTCTTATAACCATTGGAACCTTTACTTTCATATCAATACCAAAGGATGCGGAACCAGATATAGATGTTCCTTTTGTTTATGTTTCAGTGGTCTTACCTGGAATATCACCTGAAGATTCAGAAAGATTAATAGTTAGACCATTAGAAACAGAATTAAAAAATATTGAAGGATTAAAAGAAATATCTGGAATGGCATCCCAAAATTATGGATCTGTTTTATTAGAATTTGATATTAGCTTTGATAAGGATAAGGTTTTAAGTGATGTTAGGGAAAAAGTTGATCTAGCTAAATCGGAATTTCCTCAAGATGCTGAGGAACCACAAGTCTTAGAATTTAATATGGCTACTATGCCTGTGATGACCGTTTCATTATCAGGTAAAGTACCAAATAGGACTTTAATTTATCATGCAAAAGAACTTCAGAATCAAATAGAACGAGTACCCGGTATATTAGAAGCACCAATAGTGGGAGATAAAGAGGAATTACTAGAAATACTTGTTAGTCCGTCTAAACTTGAGAATTATGATGTTTCACTTGCTGATTTGATAAGATCAATAACTGGAAACAATAGAATAGTTGCAGCTGGTACAATCAATAAAGGGCAGGGAAAATTTTCAGTAAAAGTACCAGCAGTTTATGAAAGCGCACAAGATGTATACAACATAGGAATTATAACGCGAGGCGAAGGTACTGTTAAACTTGGCGATATAGCTGAAATACGAAGTACATTTAAGGAAAATGAGACTTATGCAAGAATTGATGGCAAACCAGCTATCCACATAGATGTAAAAAAAAGAATTGGTGAAAATGTAATCCTAATAAATAAAGAAATTAGAAAAGTTGGTAATAAATATAAGCAAGATAATCTTTCTAATAACATATATATCGACTTTTCTGCAGATACATCTGATTACATTAATGAAATGCTTGGATCTTTATCTAATGCAATTTCAAATGCAATTATAAGCGTTATGCTTCTAGTTATAGCTTCACTAGGAATAAGATCGGCTTTAATGGTTGGGATATCTATTCCTACTTCTTTTCTTATGGCGATTACGCTTCTTGCTGTTTCTGGTGGATATATAAACATGATGGTTATGTTTGGATTATTAGTTTCTGTAGGTCTACTTGTTGATGGATCAATAGTAATGGTTGAATATGCTGATAGAAAAATGGCAGAGGGTCTAGATAGGAAGGCAGCTTATACCCAGGCATATAAAAGAATGATATGGCCGATTATATCTTCTACTGCAACAACACTCGCAGCATTTCTACCATTAGTTTTATGGCCTGGTATACCAGGGCAATTCATGAAATGGATGCCGTTCATGGTAAGTCTGGTTTTATTGTCTTCTTTGCTTTCTGCACTAATTTTCATACCAGTAATGGGCTCTTTATTTGGTAGAACAGAAAATAAAAATAAAATCAAACTAGATGAAGAGTTCAGTTTTAATAATCTTAAGGGAATAACTCTTACATACGCAAAATTATTAGAGAAATGCCTAAAAAGACCTATGGCAGTTCTTATGTCTGCAGTTCTCGTGGTCTTTACATTGATAATACTCTACTCAAATTTCAATGCTGGTTCACAGTATTCAGTTGATACTGACTCTAATCAAATGCTGGTTCACGTTAACGCAAGAGGAAATTTATCCCCTGAAGAAAAATTAGATCTTTCGATAGATGTTGAAGAAATAGTGATGGGTACTGATGGCGTTGATAGAGTTCTTACATCGATAGGCTCTGGAGATGGATTTAATGTTTATTCTGCAATGGGTGGTTCAGGAAATAGAACAGATCAAATTGCCTCATTGATGGTTGAATTAAAGCCAGTTCATGAAAGAAGGTCAGCTGATAAAATAAAAGATGACATTTTAAGTAAATCTAAACTTTTACCTGGGATTATTGTTGAGGCTTATAAAATTGAAAATAAACCTGATACAGGAAAAGATATTCAAATGGAAATAACCTCAAATAATAAAAATAATCTTGAAAAAGTAACAAAACTTATCACAGCAAAATTAGAAAATATGGATGGTATCCAGGAAGTTGATAACACCATGCCTTTACCCGGTATTGAATGGATAATTAATGTTGATAGAGAGCTTGCTGGACGTTTTGGAGCGGATATATCAACTATTGGAGCAATTGTTCAATTGGTAACAAATGGAATTCTTGTTGACAAGTATAGGCCGGATAATTCTGACGATGAGGTTGATATTCGAGTTCGATTTCCTGAAGAATACAGGATGATAGAGGAATTTGACCAATTAAGAATTCCTACAAGTGAAGGTGCTGTCCCATTATCAAATTTTGTAACAAGAACGCCAAATTCTAAGGTATCAACAATCGAAAGACTTGATGGTTTGAGAATTTTTAAAATAAGAGCAAATACATCTATCGACCCTTCAACAGGTAAAAAGTATCTTGCAGTTGATAAAAGTAATGAATTAAAAAAATGGATTTCTCAAGAAAGCCTTCCTAAAAATGTATTTGTCAAATTTGCTGGTTCAGATGAAGAAAGAGAGGAATCGGCTGCTTTCCTTGGAAATGCAATGATAGGAGCCCTTTTTCTAATGTTCATAATCTTATTAACTCAATTTAATAGTTTTTATCAAGCAGCTATAACATTATCAACTGTAATATTATCTACAATTGGCGCTTTAACCGGTCTAATGATTGTTGGTCAATATTTTTCAGTGATTATGACTGGTTTAGGAATTGTTTCATTGGCAGGAATAATTGTTAACAACTCAATAGTCTTAATTGATACATATAATAGACTTAGAACTCAACATGAAGACCCAATTCAAACAATATTACACTCTTCTGTTCAAAGATTTAGACCCATTGTCTTAACAACTGCTACTACAATGATTGCTTTGATACCGGTTGCACTTCAGGTTACAATTGGTTGGTTTGATAGGAGTATTGAATTCGGTGGATTAATGGCTGCCTGGTGGGTCCCATTTTCTACTGCTGTGATTTGGGGATTGGGTTTTTCAAGTGTGTTAACTCTTTTTCTTGTTCCTACTCTCTTAAGTATGCCAATATACTTTGAGAGAAATAAACATAAAGTTTTAAAGTTTTTTACTAATAAAATTCAACCGGCAGAGTAAAAATGGCTAACATAGGTGTATTTTGTTCATCACTTGATGGTGAAATAATCTTTTCTGAGAAAGCTATGGAGTTAGGCGCTAAATTAGCAAAAGAAAATCATTCTCTAGTTTATGGAGGTGGTAAACTTGGTTTAATGGGTGACCTAGCTAAGAGCGTTAAGAAAAACAACTCTAAGGTTATTTCAGTTATTCCAAGTTATTTAAATAAACCTAATATTACTTTCAGTGAATCAGATGAGATTTATGAAACAAAAGATTTGTTTGAAAGGAAAAAAAAATTAATCGAATTATCAGATGTTTTAATTGCTCTCCCAGGAGGGATAGGCACATTAGATGAGGTACTTGATGTCATTGCGTTATTTGCTCTAGGAGAAATTAATAAATCTATTTTCTTATTAAATATTAATAATTTCTGGTTACCTTTTGATAATATGATAAAGCATCTTAGAGATAACAAAATGATTAGACCAAGTGATGACAAATTTATTGAAGCAAGAAGTTTAAAAAATTTATTTATTTCGAATAGTATTGAGGAGATATTCTCTCATCCAAAATTTATTTAATATCAGATTTTATTAACTTATAATTTATTGAGTCCATTAAAGCTTCAAATGATGCCTCAATAATGTTTGAACTAATACCAACTGTAAACCAGCTTTGATTTTTACTGTCCGAACTCTCAATTACAACCCTTGTAATAGCTTCAGTTCCACCATCTAAGATACGAACTTTATAATCAACTAAAGTAAGGTCTTGAATATATTCATTATATATTCCTAAATCTTTTCTTAATGCATTATCTAATGCATTAACTGGCCCATTACCCTCACCTTTTGAATTGATAATTCTTTCATCTACATTCAGCACTATATTTGCTTTTGATAAAGAACTCTTATCTCTAGAACCAGCAATAGTTACTTCATAATTCTCAACTGAAAAAAAGCTTGGAACTTGATCCAAAATATTTTTAGCAAGAATTTCAAAAGAAGCACCAGCTCCATCATATGAATAACCCATATACTCTCTTTCTTTTACGATCTCTAAAAGAGTATTTATTCTTTTATCATCACTATCAATTTCCATACCTATAGACTTTAATCTTGATAATAAATTTGATTTTCCAGCCTGATTTGAGACTAAAATTTTCCTATTATTACCGACTAATTCTGGATTGACATGCTCATAAGTTGTTGGGTCCTTCATAACAGCCGATACATGAAGCCCACCTTTATGAGCAAATGCATTTTCACCGACATAAGGCTGGTGATTATTTGGATGCTTATTCAAAATATCATCAACTAGTCGAGATAAATTTTTTAATTCAGGTAGCTTGTTTACATTAATTGAAATCTCATATTTTTCAGAATATTCTTTTTTAAGTAATAATGTAGGAATTATAGATATTAAATTAGCATTTCCACATCTTTCACCTAATCCATTTATAGTTCCTTGGAGATGTCTTGCGCCGGCATCAATTGCAGCTAAGCTATTGGCGACAGCGTTTTCTGTATCATTATGACAATGTATCCCAATCTTATCACCTGGAAATTTTTTAGTAATTTCTTCTACGATATTAAAAATCTCATTAGGAAGCGTTCCTCCATTTGTATCGCATAATACTACCCATTCCGCACCAGATTCTAGTGCAGCTTCTATACATTGAAATGAGAATTCAGAATTTGATTTGTATCCGTCAAAAAAATGTTCGCAGTCAATAAGTGGTTCTTTACCGCCTGCCTTTACAGATAAAACTGAGTCTTTTATTGCCTCAATATTCTCTTCCAACGAAATACCTAATGCCAAATCAACATGAAAATCCCAAGTTTTAGCGACTAAACAAACAGAATCTGAATGTGCATCAATTAATGATCTTAGTTGAGGGTCATTATCAGCAGATCTTCCAGATCTTTTAGTCATTCCAAAAGCTGTAAATTTAGCATTTGAAAAATTATTTTTATTTTCAAAAAACTTAGTATCGGTAGGATTTGCTCCTGGCCATCCACCTTCAATATAATCAATCCCAATGTCATCAAGGGCATTAGCAATATTAACTTTATCCTGAACTGAAAAATCTACTCCTTGGGTTTGTTGACCATCCCTAAGCGTAGTATCAAATAAAATAACCTTTTCTCTGGGCATACTATTTTCTCTTTAATCTTTCCATTACCTTATTATAGCCCATTAATAAAATAAGTTTATTTAATTCTGGTCCATTTGTTTTACCTGTTAAAGCAAGTCTTATTGGCATAAACAATTCTTTACCTTTTTTTTGTGTTTTTTCTTTTAATTTTGATATCCATTCATCCCATGTTTTTGAGTCCCACGGTTCATTTGGCAAAAGATCCTGAGCAGTAATTAAATAATCTTCTTCGATATTAAAATCACCTTGAATTGGTTCATTTAAGATTTTAATCCAGTCATTAACCTCTGATAAAGTAGAAATATTTTGCTTAATGCAATCCCAAAATTCTTTATCGAAACCATCATTTTTATCTTTCAGGAGCTCAGTTATTTGGACAAAATCATAATTAGAGATTAATTGAGAATTAAGTTTATCTAGCTGATTATTGCTATAACGAGCAGGAGATTTACTAAGTGAACTAATTTCAAATTTATCAACTAATAGATCTAATGATTCATAGGCTTCAATGTCAACTGAACTACCTATAGATGCATTAAGAGAATTGACTGCATTAGGATCAATACCTTTTTCTTTAAGCTGCTCAATTGAAGCCGCTGCATTTCTTTTTGAAAAAGGCTCTCCATTCTCTGAAACCAATAAAGAATTATGTCCAAAAATAGGTATATTTGAATCAAGGGCTTCAAAAATTTCAATTTGTATTCCAGAATTTGTAATGTGATCTTCTCCTCTAAGTATATGAGATATATTCATATCAATATCATCAACAACGCTGGGTAGATTATATAAATAATCACCATCTTCTCTTTTTATAACAGGATCAGACTGAGCTGCTAGATCAACATTTATTTCCCCCCTTATTAAATCTTTAAATTTAATTTTTTTACTGGAAAGCTTAAATCGCCAATATGGTTTTTTTCCAGAGTCCAACAATGATTTTATTTCATCTTGTTTAAGTTTTAAGGCAGCTCGATCATAAATTGGTGGCATCCTTCTTGTAATTAATCTTTTTCTTTTTTTATCTAATTCATCGGGCGTTTCAAAACAAGGATAAATTAAATCTTTAGCTTTCAGAATATCAAATGCCTTATCATAAAGTTTAATTCTATTTGATTGCTGATAACATTCATCATAATTCAAGCCAAGCCAACTAAGATCCTCTTTAATACTATCTATATATTTATCCTTACTTCTCTCTTGATCGGTATCATCAATTCTTAAAATAAATTTTCCATTATTTTTTTTTGAAACCAAGAAATTAAGCAATGCAGTCCTTACATTCCCTACATGAAGCAAGCCCGAAGGACTAGGAGCAAATCTTGTTACTGAATTATTCAATTTTATCTCTAAATTTATTGGTTATTGGATACCTTCTATCTCTTCCAAAGTTTCTTGAACTAATTTTAACCCCTGGAGCAGATTGTCTTCTTTTGTATTCGGATACATATAATAAATTCTCAACCTTTTTAATTTCTTCTCTAGAAAATCCTTTTTTCTCAAGCTCACTTGTGCTTAATTCATACTCGACTAAACCCTCTAAAATTTGATCTAATTCATCATAAGGAGGAAGTGAATCTGAGTCTTTTTGATTGTCCCTTAGCTCAGCAGTTGGTTCTTTACTTATTATCGATGAGGGTATGACATCTTTTTTATCTAATAATATATTATTTGGGAGATTGCTATTTCGCCAATTAGCTAGAGCATATAACTCTGTCTTATAAATGTCTTTTATAGGATTAAATCCTCCATTCATATCACCATATAAAGTGGAATAACCAACTGAAACTTCTGATTTATTTCCAGTCGTTATTAGCATCTTTCCTTTCTTATTCGATATGGCCATCAATATTGTACCTCTTATTCTTGATTGTAAATTTTCTTCTGTAATGTCATTTGGTAAACCCTTAAATACAGTCTTTAAAGACTGTTCAAGAGAGAGAAAAGTATCACTTATCGGTATAGTTTCTAAATGAATTTCTAATCTATTTGCGCAATCCTCAGCATCAATCGTGCTATTTTCAGATGTATAATTTGAGGGCAACATATAGGCTTCAACCTTATCTTTACCAAGAGCATCAACGGCTACAGCAGCACAAAATGCAGAATCTATTCCACCGGATAAACCTAAAATAACTCCTGGAAAATTATTTTTACTTACATAATCTCTCAAGCCAATAACTGTTGCCATATATATATTTTCTAAATCAGAAAATTTGAATTCATTAAAGGATAGATTATTAAATTTTTTTTCTTTTTCATTAAACTCAATAACAGCGTTATGCTCTTGCCATGGAGGAGCTTCATATATTATTTCTTTATCTCCATTCATTATAAGGCTACTTCCATCAAAAACTAATTCATCCTGACCTCCAACTTGATTAATATACACAAATGGAAGCCCAACCTCAGATACTCTATCTTCTATAATAGTCTTTCTCTGATTAATTTTATATTTATCAAAAGGAGAGCCATTTGGAGAAACGATTAATTCACATCCTTGGTTTTTAAGTTCTAAACAAACATTTTCCTGCCAAATATCTTCACAAATTGGAACTCCTAACTTCATTCCTCTAAACTCAAATACTTTTGGAATATCATTTTGATGAAAAACACGCTTTTCATCAAAAACGCTATAATTAGGTAAATTAACTTTTTTAGAAAAACCAATCAACTTACCTTTATCTACAATTGCTGCAGCATTAAATAGATTGTTTTTCTCATATAATGGCAGACCGATAATTAAACCTAATTTTTTTGTTTTTGAATAATTTATCAATGTATCTAAAGCATTTCTGCATTCTTCAACAAATGACTTTTTTAAAACCAAATCCTCAGGAGGATAGCCAGATAAGAATAGCTCTGAAAAAACAACTAGATCAGAATTTAGTTCTCCTGCTTGATCAAGAATATCGATAGCTCTTTTAAGATTACCGTCGATGTCTCCAACAATGTTATTTATTTGCGCTAAAAATAATTTCATTTTTCTAACATTTAATATTTATCATAAGTTTAAACAAGTTTGCTTATTTATTATAACATTATATATACTTATCAATGTCTATATCCAAGAGGAGTTGATTATGAGCAGTAATAGAAGTAAAGAAATTCATTTAGCTAATAGACCAACCGGATTTCCTGAAGATACAAATTTTATAGTTAAAGAAGTTGATTTAACTGATCCAAATACTAACGAAGTATTAGTAAAAAATTTATGGATGTCTGTTGATCCTTATATGAGAGGACGAATGATTGACAGAAAGAGTTATGTTCCTCCTTTTCAAATAGATCAAGTTCTTGAAGGTGGGGCTATTGGTATCGTTGAAAAATCTAATTCTAGTAACCTAAATGAAGGTGATTATGTAATTTCAAATTTCGGTTGGAGAGAATATTTTGTAACTAATGAAAATAACTTAAAAGTTATAAATCCAGAATTCGGTCCTATTCAAGCTTATTTAGGTGCTCTTGGAATGCCAGGTTTAACTGCATATGCCGGACTACTCGAAGTTGGTAAATTACAAGATGGGGAAAATGTTTTAGTTTCTGCGGCTGCAGGTGCTGTTGGATCTGTAGTATGTCAAATAGCTAAAGCAAAAGGTTGTAAAGTCTATGGAACATCAGGTTCAGATGAAAAGTGTAAATGGCTTGAGGAAGAACTAGGTATTGATAAAGCAATAAATTATAAAAAAGTAGATAATCTTATATCAGAGTATAGATCTCAAATAACTGATGGAATAGATGTTTATTTTGAGAATGTTGGCGGCGATCATCTTGAAGCGGCAATCAATATTTTAAATGTAGGTGGAAGAATTGCTCTTTGTGGAATGATTGACCAATATAATGACGAGGTTACAAGAAGTGGGCCATCTAACTTGATGATGTTAATTATGAAAAATGCGAGTATGGAAGGCTTTATTGTTTCAAAGTATAATCACCTTCAAGAACAATTCCTAAATGATATGAAGAGCTGGATAGATTCTGGTAAATTATCTTGGAAAGAGACAGTGGTTGAAGGCATTGATAATGCGCCTACTGCTTTTATAAATCTATTTTCAGGAAAAAATACTGGTAAAATGCTTGTAAAAATATCATAAAACAAAAATGAGTGATTTAAAAATTGAAGATTTAGTTACCGATTTTGAATTTTTTGATAATTGGGAAGACAAATACAAATACATTATCGAATTAGGTAAAAACTGTCCCCCATTAAATGAGAACGAAAAAAATAATGAAAACAAGGTTGATGGTTGCGCAAGCCAAGTCTGGTTAATTACAGAAAAAGAAAAGCTAAATGATAAAATTATACTTAAATTTAAAGGAGATTCAGATGCTTTAATAGTGAAGGGTTTAGTTGTTATTCTTTTCAGTATTTTTTCGAAAAAATCACCAAATGAAATTATTAAAATTGATGCTTTTGAGAAATTGAGAGACCTTGATCTTGAAAGAAACCTTACTATGCAAAGATCGAACGGATTATCATCAATGGTTAAAAGGATTAAAGAAGAAGCTCAAAAATACATCTAGATATGACTAAAAATTTTTTATATTACATGATTGGGCAAGGATCATGGTTCCTTTCCCAAGGCCTTCAAATGGTCCTTTTTCCAACAATTCTAGTATTAATGCTAAATGTTTCTCCAGCTTTCTATGGTTTGGCACAAGTATCCATTCTTGCCCCTTCAATTTTCTTAATTGTTTTAGGGGGAGCAATTGCAGATAGGGTTGATACAAGAAGATTACTAGGAGTTATTCATCTTTTAGCTACCTTACCTTTATTCCTTATATTATTTGGACTTAATTATAGCTTTCTTTCTTTCCAAATTATGATTTTGTATGGCCTAACAACTGGAACAGCTCAGGCCTTTGCTCTTCCAGCGAGAGATAGCTTACTTAACAAAGTTGCTAATGGAAATATCCAAAAAACAGTAATCACAGCTATGCTTATTCAGTTTATTTGTCAGCTCAGTGGAATGAGTATGGGTGGTTTAGCAGATGAATGGGGGATTTTTCCTTTAGTTATTATGCAAATTGTAGCTCTTGTAGTTGGCGGTTATTTTGCTTTCCGTTTGCCAAAAAAAGAGGAAACCTCTCCATTGCCTAAACTTAATGAAATGTTTAAAGAAATAGCCGAGGGTTTTACTGAGGTAAAAAAATCAAAGGAAATTTTTCCAGTTGTAATGGCAATGGGTATAGTTGGCATTTGCTATATGGGAAACAACCTAGTTGCTCTTCCTTATATAACCACCGAAAGATATGGTCTCGGTTCTGCTGGCTTTGCAATAGTTACCTCTTCTTTTTGGGCAGGAACAGTTTTTTCAAATATTGTATTAATTCTTAATCAACAATTAAAAAATTGGGGTAAAATAATGGTATTCAATTTATTTTTTGGAACCATACTTATTTTCTTAGTATTTAATATTCCATTTTGGTTATTTTGTTTTCTTGTTTTTGCTTGGGGAAGTGGAGCTGGTGTCGTTATATCAATGAGCAGAACAATAACACAAACTTTCGCAAAAGAGACGCATAGGGGAAGGATCTTATCTATTTATTCTTTAGCAATATTTTCCTTTGGTCCCTTGGGAGCTCTAATCTGTGGTTTTATAATCGAAAACTTTGGGATTGCAAACAATGTTATTATATCATCATTAACTGCTATGTTAGCTCTTTCAATATTAGTTATAAAAACAGATTTGTATAAAATTAAATCTCCAAAATAAATTATGAATACTCTTTTTCATCCCACCAAGGATAGTAATCTGGTATGTCTTCAATTCCATCTGAAAAGTTAGCTTCTCTTTTTTCTAAAAATGAAGTTACGCCTTCTTTTGCATCTTGCATTCTTCCTCTTGCAAAAATACCTCTACTATCAATTTTATGTGCTTCCATTGGATGATCAGCTCCGGCCATTTTCCATAACATTTGTCTTGAAAGAGCAACCGATACTGGTGCACAATTCTTAGTTATTTCAAGTGCAATTTCTTTAGCATTATTAAGCAGGTCATCAGCTTTATGAATTGATCTTACTAAGCCACCCTTTAAAGCTTCTTCAGCAGGAAAAACTTTTCCGGAATAAACCCATTCAAGTGCTTGAGAAATTCCTACTATTTTAGGTAAAAACCAAGAGGAACAAGCCTCAGGCACTAACCCCCTTCTTGCAAAAACAAAGCCATATCTTGCTTCTTCAGAAGCTAATC
>CACANC010000025.1 GCA_902533755.1 uncultured PS1 clade bacterium | reverse complement strand
GAGTCAAGGCCACCAGATACAGCAATAGCTATTTTTGGTGACATAACATATAAATCAAAAGCTTTTATTAACTTAGTAGACATTATCAACTCAATTATTATTTTTCACTGAGATATTTTATAATTTTTGACTTTATATCATCAGGAAATTTTTTTGGTTTTGCTTTATTATCCAAAAGCGCAAATTCTATATTAGCAGAAAAAACTTTTTTCTCATCCTTAAATATATCTTGATCAATTATAAGTCTTGGACCATTGATAGCTTTAAAGGAAGATCTCACTTCTAAGACATCATCAATTTTTGCTGTACCTAAAAATCTTGAATCCATTTTATAAACAACAAAATATGAAGGATCGTCTGATTTAATAAGCATGGAGTGATTTATATCAAGTAATCTTAAAAAATTTGTTCTACCTCTTTCAGCAAATTTTAAATAATTTGCGTGGTAAACTATTCCTGTAAAGTCTGTATCCTCATAATATACTCTAACTTTAAAATAATGAGTTTGTTTAATTATTGAACCAGATAAATCACTAGGCATTTTTGTTTCTTTTTAGCTTCATAAGATTGTAACCCCAGTGCATCTACTTCGAATTTTATCGATATTGTGCTCATTCCAAAATTGTTCATGAGAAGTGAAACACCAATTACGATAATAATTAAGGAATTGCTTTACTCTAAATTTCTCTTTTTTTTCATAGCAAACATATTCACCAATATTATTGAATTTCATAAAAATTAGATTCATGTCATCTTGATTTGAGGTATCGATTGTCTCATCAATCCAAGAGTCTAAAACTTTTGACTCATTAAATAATTGGTGAAATTTAAAATCTTTATAAAACTTACATTCACAATTAAAGAATTTCCAATCGTCAGGAGGAATTATATCTCCTTTAAAAGCCATTACTTGACCGTCAGACATATCTAGCCTTCTGTCATAGTTTTTACCACCTAAAAAGGCCCCCGATGTTGGAACTCTTATAAATGTTTGTCCAAATATGTCCGTTAGAAATTTAGCTTTGGCATTTTCGTAAGATTTGCCTTTAACTTTCTGAGGTGAAGCCATATTTCTCTTCTATTTTTATAATTTATCTAATAATTCCTCAGATATATCAAAATTTGAAAAAACTTCTTGTACATCATCGTGATCATCTAAAGAATTAACCATATCAATAATCTTATGAGCTGATTCTTCATCAACATTAACAACATTTACTGGCTTCCAACTTAATTGAGCAGCCAAATCTTCATTAATTTTAGATTCTAAAAGACTGGCAGTATTGTGAAGCTCTTCCGTTGAACAAGATATTTCATAGAAATCATCATTTAAATCACAATCCTCAGCACCACACTCAATGGCAATATCGAATATTTGTTCAAAATCCATAATGTTTTTTGGAACATTAATTTTTCCATAATGATTAAACATAAAGCTTACTGATCCATTTTCACCAAGATTTCCTCCGCATTTTGAAAAAATTGCCCTTATATCTCCAGCAGTTCTATTTCTATTATCAGTTAGTGTTTCAACAATAATACCAACCCCAGAAGGTCCAAATCCTTCATACCTCACCTCTTCATATGTCTCTGAATTCTCGTCACTACTCTTCTTTACAGCTCTTTCAATATTATCTTTCGGCATATTTTGTGATCTAGCTAAAGATATTGCCGAACGAAGTCTTGGGTTTGATGCAGGATCCGGCATTCCTAATTTTGCCGCTACTGTTATTTCTTTAGAAATTTTTGCAAATAATTTTGCTCTTTTTTTATCCTGCGCACCTTTTCGGTATTGAATATTCTTAAATTTGGAGTGACCTGCCATAATCTTAAGTGCTCGAAAGAACGCCTCCTAATCGCAAAGGTTCGATTTTATCACATAATCCATCATCGTTTGTTTCAATAATTACTCCACAAATTGTTGCGTCCCCTTGAGCAGGACTAAATCTATTGCCAGGTGTTTTCTCAACAAATCTTCTCACAGGTTCTGTTTTTTCCATTCCAATTACGGAGTCATAATCTCCACACATACCTGCATCAGTTTGATAGCCAGTGCCAAATTGTAAAATTTGATGATCAGCTGTTGGTATATGTGTATGAGTTCCAACAACTAAACTAGCTCTACCATCACAGTAATGCCCTAATGCAACTTTCTCAGATGTTGCTTCAGCATGAACATCAATAATTATAGCATCGATATCTTTACCAAGTTCGTTGTTAGTCAAAAGTTCATCAATAATTTTGAAGGGATCATCAAGGGGATCCATAAACAATCTACCCATAACATTGATAACCAAGATTTTACCTTTTTCTGTTTCAAATATATTAAAACCTGAGCCTGGAGTATGATTTGGAAAATTTACAGGTCGTAATAATCTATCTTCATAAGATATGAAATCAAGAATTTCTCTTTGATCCCAAAGATGATTTCCTGTTGTTATGCAATCGACTCCAGATGAGAACAAGTCTTTGCAAATATCCTCAGTTATACCAAAACCTCCTGCAGAATTTTCACCATTAACAATAGCAAAATCTATCATATATTCAGTCTTAATATGAGGTAACTCTCTAACAACCTTTTCTCTTGCTGCTCTACCAACAATATCTCCAAGAAACATTATTCTCAATTTGCTATCCTCATTAAAATATAAAAATATCTTCTTCAGTCACCACTGCATCAAGTTTATAGTCGAATTCACTAACAGGTAACCCTCTTTTATTAAGTTGACCAGAAAAAGCAAGTCCAATTTTTTTACTTTTAGGAAAATTTGGTAATGATCTATCGTAAATACCTGAGCCAAACCCAAGTCTGAATCCCATTTTATCAAATGATACTAAAGGAATAATAATCAGATCTGGAGTAATGATAGATCTTTTCTTTGGTGCAGGAATGTTAAATATATCTTCAATTAAAATATCTTGTTTTCTCCATTCTCTAAATTCAATAAATTTATCATTTTTAACAAAAGGTAGAGCTGTATGAATACCCTCCTTTTGAAAATTTTCTAAGATTTCTAGACAATCAATTTCTGAACCAATTGGATAGTAGCCTGCGATAGAGAAATATTTAGTATTATTTAAAAATTTAT
Source organism: uncultured PS1 clade bacterium (assembly GCA_902533755.1). Lineage (GTDB taxonomy): Bacteria > Pseudomonadota > Alphaproteobacteria > MED-G09 > MED-G09 > AG-430-B22. The sequence goes on along the minus strand of CACANC010000025.1, from coordinate 10,044 downwards.
CGATATTTAAAATTAATTTATTTTTATTTTTATTAGTAAAGTTCTCTTTGAGCTTTTCTCTTTTTAAAAGAAAATCTTCCCTAATTATTTTTTTTTGATCAACAAAATCCATTTAAATTTAGGAAAATTTTTTACTCAACATCATCAAATTTATCAGCAATTTTTTTTATTTTCGTCATTGCTTTTTCTAAACCAGAGGCTTTAAGTAAGTTTTTATTATCTTCTTCAGCTAAAATACCTGCTAACAAAAACAATCTCTCATGATCAAGATCATTAAGTCTTTCAGATAAACTTGAAACTCTCTCAGAAAAAATTTTGGCTAATTCAAGAACTTCTTCCTCTTTGCCATCTTCACATGCAATCAAGAATTCACGATTTTTTATATCTATTGTTACATTACTCATTTTGATTATCTAAAATCTTCCATTTTTAATTTTGTTAATCAGGCTATCAATATTCTTCTTAGCATCCTTGATAGATGATTCGCTCTTCTCTAACTTATTGGTAAGTTCACCAATTTTTTGAATCGCTGAGTTCAAATCTTGATTAGTTTTTTGATATTTTTTTATTAAATCAGATGATTTTTTTTCAATCATCAAAATGTAATCATTCATTTCTTTCAGTCTGTTATCCATAATATTTTAATCATACATTTAATCTATGATTCATCAACAAATAATAAATAAAATGAATCGCTTGATTCAGATTGACGTTTAATTCATCTTTGTTCTAATTAATTTAAATATTTTAAGTCTTGAAATTGAACAAAAAAGATAAAAAAAATCCTAACAATGAAGTTAGTCTAAATGATATGGCTAATGCTATAAGATTTCTCGCTGCTGACGCAGTAGAAAAAGCTAATTGTGGTCATCCAGGAATGCCTATGGGCGCTGCTGATTTTACAACTGTTTTATATTCTAAATTTTTGAAAATTGATCCTCAAAAACCTGATTGGCCTGATAGAGACAGAGTAATATTATCGGCTGGGCATGGTTCAATGCTCTTATACGCTGTTAATCATTTAGTCGGTTTTTCAGATATGACCATAGAAGAAATCAAAAATTTTAGACAACTTGGTTCAAAAACACCTGGTCATCCTGAATATGGTCATACACTTGGAGTTGAAACTACTACTGGTCCACTTGGTCAAGGAATATCAACTGCTGTTGGCATGGCTATTGCTGAAAAAATACAAAATGCGAAATATGGTGATGCAATAGTCGATCACAAAACTTATGTAATAGCATCAGATGGTGATTTAATGGAAGGAATTAGCCAGGAAGCAATCAGTCTTGCTGGTCATTTAAAGCTTTCAAAATTAATTGTATTATTCGATGATAATAATATTTCAATTGATGGGGCTATAGATCTATCAGATTCAACTGATCAGCTTATGCGTTTTGAAGCCTCAGGATGGAATGTTAACAGAGTTGATGGGCATAATCATGATGACATTGAAAAAGCAATCCAAGAAGCTATTGAGTCAAATAAACCATCATTGATTGCCTGTAAAACAAAAATAGGGTTTGGTTCACCTTCCAAAGAAGGAAAATCATCATCACATGGCGCTCCATTAGGCGCAGAAGATATCGCACAAATGAAAAAAAACCTTAATTGGGATTATGATGAATTTGAAATTCCATCTGATATTAAGGATGCTTGGAGACTTGTTGGTTTAAAAAATTCTTCTAAAAGACAAGAGTGGGAAGAAAGATTACTAGATAATAAAGATAAGGAAATAGAGTTCTTAAAGGATATTGATGGTCAAATTTCTGAAGAACTTGACAAAGAAATAAATGAGATCAAAAAGGTTTTCTCTGAGGAAAAACCTGGCTGGGCGACAAGAAAATCTTCTCAGGAAGTTTTAGAAACAATTAATAAGGTTTTACCAAATACAATTGGCGGTTCAGCAGACCTTACTGGATCAAACAATACCAAAACAAATAATATTAACATTATTGATAGCAATAATTTTGCAGGAAGATTTATTCATTATGGAATTAGGGAGCATGGTATGGCAGCAGCAATGAATGGAATTGCTCTTCATAAAGGTTTAATACCTTATTCAGGAACCTTTTTAGTATTTTCTGATTATTGTCGTCCCTCTATTAGATTAGCGGCCTTGATGGATATTAAGGTTATACATGTCATGACTCATGACTCAATTGGTCTTGGAGAAGACGGCCCAACACATCAACCTGTTGAGCATTTGCCTAGCCTAAGAGCTATACCAAATCTAAATGTATTTCGACCAGCAGATACTACTGAAACTGCGGAGTGTTGGTCTTTAGCAATCAAAAGTAAAGGTCCAAGTATTATTGCACTTAGTAGACAGGGATGCCCTCATTTAAGGAATACATTCGAAGAAAAGAATAAGTCTTCACTCGGTGCTTATGAAATAAAAAGTTCAGATGGAAAAGTACAGGTTAACTTAATTGCAACTGGTTCAGAAGTTTCTTTAGCTGTCGAAGTATATGAAGAATTAAAAAATGATGGAATTAATTCTCGAGTGGTTTCAGCGCCTTCTTTTGAACTGCTTAACAAACAAGACAATGATTATATCGACAAAACTCTTGGACAAAGTGGTTTAAGAGTAGGTATTGAGGCTTCTACTGGTCTTGGTTGGCATAATTATCTTGGTGATCAAGGTTTATTTATTGGAATGAATAGCTTTGGAGCAAGCGCACCGGCAGACCAATTATATAAAAACTTTGGTATTGATAAAGAAAATATAATTAATAAGATTAAAGAGAAATTATAAAGGGGATAACATGGCTACAAAAATTGCAATTAATGGATTTGGAAGAATTGGTAGATTAGCTTTAAGAGCTATAATTGAGTCTGGTCGAAAAGATCTCGATGTAGTTGCTATTAATGATCTTGGATCTGCAAAATTTAATGCACATCTTCTTCAATATGATTCTGTTCATGGGATATTTTCAAAAAAAGTAACAGGAAGAAAATCATCAATTGGTATAGGTAATAAATCTATAAAAATATTTTCTGAAAGAAATCCTGAGGATCTTCCTTGGGGTGAATTAGGTATAGATGTTGTTATGGAATGTACTGGTATTTTTACCTCAAAAGAAAAAGCGCAAATGCACTTAAATGCTGGTGCTAAAAGAGTATTAATTAGTGCTCCAGCCACAAATGCCGATATAACTGTTGTCTATGGAGTTAATCATAAAAAAATAAGAAAAAGTCATAAAATAATCTCTAATGCATCTTGCACTACTAATTGCCTTGCGCCTGTCGCAAAAGTTCTAAATAAAATTTGTGGCATCAATCAAGGTTATATGACGACAGTACATGCATTTACAGGCGATCAAAGTATTTTAGATTCTCTTCACTCAGATGAGAGAAGAGCGAGAGCTTCTTCTGTATCTATGATACCATCATCAACAGGTGCTGCTAAAGCGGTTGGATTAGTTTTGCCAGAACTACAGGGTAGATTAGATGGTACAGCTGTCAGAGTTCCAACTCCTAATGTCTCCATGATTGATTTGGTATTCAATTCTAAGAAAAAAATAGATGCTAATACGATAAATAATGCCATGATTAAAGCTTCGAAAGGTGAATTGAAAGGAGTTCTTGGGGTTGAAGACAAGCCATTGGTTTCAATAGATTATAATCACAATCCGTTAAGTTCGATTTTTGATCTTTCACAAACACAAGTTATTAAAGGAAGACTAGGAAGGATATTAAGCTGGTACGACAATGAATGGGGTTTTGCCAATAGAATGGGTGACACAGCTTCTCTTATTGGAAAACTAATAAAATCATAATGATAAAAATCAAGAACCTTGATGACCTTTTAACAAATGATCTTAAAGGTAAAACTGTTTATTTGAGGGCCGATCTTAATCTTCCAACAATTAATGGAAAAGTTACAGACACTTCAAGAATAAAAAGCATATTACCCACCATTAAAGAATTAAGAAAAAAAAAATGTAAGATTGTTATTTTGTCGCATTTTGGAAGACCAAAAGGTTCATTCAATAAAAAAATGAGTTTAAAGCCTATAATTCCAAAAGTTGAAAAAATTACTAAAAGTAAAATTCATTTTTCGAAGGATCATATTGGAAAGAATTTTGAAAATTTACTAAAAAAAATTCCAGACGGAAGCATTGTTATAATGGAAAACACTAGATTTCACAAAGGTGAAGAGAAAAACTTTAAATATTTTGCCAAAGATTTAGCTAAAAATTGTGATTTTTTTTGTTAATGATGCTTTCTCGGTTGCGCATAGAAGTCATGCTTCTGTCACAGGATTAACGGATTATGTTCCATCTTACAGCGGACGCTCATTAGAAAAAGAAGTTATAACGATAGGCAAATTCTTATCCTCAAAAAATAAGAGAAAAATAGCAATTATTGGTGGTTCTAAAATTTCAACTAAAATCAATCTAATTAATAATCTATTAAAAAGTGTAAATGCAATTGTTATAGGTGGAGCAATGGCAAATACATTTCTTTTGGCTCAAGGAAGAAAAATTGGAAAATCATTAAATGAAAAATCAATGGTAAAAATAGCAAAGAAAATTCTATCTAATGCAGCAAAAAATAAATGCAAAATAATTTTGCCTGTTGATGCTGTAGTTGCTAGCAATTTAAGAGAGGGTGGCGAGTTTTCTGAATATAGTATTGAAAATATTCCTAATGATGGATTAATTTTAGATATTGGTAAAAAAAGTATAGCTATAATAGATAAAGAAATCGCCAAAACAAAAGAAGTTTTATGGTGCGGCCCCTTAGGATTATTTGAACAAAGTCCTTTTCATGTTGGAACAGCATCAGTAGCAAAAACTCTGTCAAAGATGACAAAAAATGGTAAAATTATATCAGTTGCTGGTGGAGGAGATACGGTAGCTGCCATAAGCCAATCAAACTATGTTAATGATTTTACATATATATCCACTGCTGGTGGAGCTTTTTTAGAAATGATAGCGGGTCAAAAATTACCTGGGATCGAAGCGTTAAGAAAATAAGTGAGGAAAAAATGAGTAATCTAGAAGATATAGCAAAACAAATGGTAGTGCCTGGTAAAGGCATATTAGCTGCAGATGAAAGCTCTGGAACAATAAAAAAGAGGTTTGACTCTATTAATGTTGAGTCAACAGAAGAAAATAGAAGAAATTATAGGGAAATGCTTTTTCAAAGCAAAAATGCAATGGAAAACTTTATTTCTGGAGTTATATTGTTTGATGAAACACTAAGACAAGAAAGTAAAAACGGACAACCTCTTGTTGAGGTCATTGCAAATTCAGGCTCTTTACCTGGGATAAAAGTAGATACAGGCGCTAAAGATTTAGCATTTAATTCTAACGAAAAAATTACTGAGGGTTTAGATGGTTTAAGAGAGAGGCTTATAGAATATTTTAATTTAGGGGCTAAATTTGCAAAATGGAGAGCTGTTATAACAATAGAAGATTCAATTCCAAGTGATTTATGCATAAATTCAAATGCTCACGCTTTAGCAAGATATGCAGCACTTTGCCAAGAAAATGGAATTGTTCCTATTGTTGAGCCTGAAGTTTTAATGGATGGCGAACACACAATTGAAAGATGTTATGATGTTACAAAAAAAGACTCTCGATGTCGTTTTCAATGAATTAATTGCTCATGGTGTCAATTTAAAAGGAATTTGCCTCAAACCGAATATGATAATTGATGGATCACTCACTTCTGAAAAATCATCTTCAAAAATAATTGCTGAAAAAACAATTTCTTGTTTCAAGGAAGTAGTTCCTGAGGATGTCCCTGGTATTGTTTTCTTATCTGGTGGTCAAACTGAAATTGAAGCAACTGAAAACTTAGATCAGATGAATAAAATAGGAAATTTACCATGGAACTTAAGTTTTTCATATGGTAGAGCCTTACAAGCTTCCGCTTTACAGGCTTGGTCAGGAAAAGTGGAAAATGAAGAAATTGCATCTGCGACTTTTGATCATAGGGCCAAAATGAATTCCCTAGCAACATTAGGTAAGTGGGAGTCTGAACTAGAAAAGTAGGTTTATTATGAAAATTAATGGCAATGAAATAAGACCTGGAAATGTTATTAGGCATAAAGATAGTATCTGGGTGGCTGTTAAAATTTCTCATGTTAAGCCGGGTAAAGGTGGTGCATTTGCTCAGTTGGAAAATGGATTAAGAGTTATGGTTCCACCTTTTATTCAAGTAGGCGAAAAAATAATCATAAATACTAATGATTTATCATATGTCAAAAGATCAGAATAATGCCCTCTGCCCTTCTCAATGTAATGGTGAATGCAGCTAAAAAAGCTTCAGTAAAAATTAGAAGAGATTTTAATGAACTTGAGAATCTACAAGTTAGCGTTAAGGGTCCTGGAGATTTTGTAACATCCGCCGACATCAGGACACAAAAAATTATAATTGATGAATTAACAAAGGCAAAACCTGATTGGTCTTTTTTTGCAGAAGAAAAACAAAACAGCAATGCCAATAACTCCAAAAATAGATTTATAATTGATCCAATAGATGGCACAACTAATTTTCTTCATGGAAACCCTAACTTTGCTATTTCAATTGCTGCAGAAGTTGAAAATAGACTTGAAGCAGGAATTATATATTCTCCAGTTTACGATGAACTATTTTTTGCAGAAAGAGGAAAAGGAGCCTTTTTTAATGATAGAAGGCTTAGAGTAGCACAAAGAAAAAAACTATCTGAATCAATAGTAGTTACTGGCATTCCTCATTTAGGAAGAGGAAATAAAGATCAATTCATTAAAGAAATGGAAGAAATAATACCTGAGGTTTCTGGAATTAGGAGATCTGGATCCGCAGCTCTTGATTTAGCTTGGGTAGCTGCTGGAAGATATGATGCTTATTGGGAAACAGGCCTGTCATTATGGGATATTGCTGCAGGAATTATTATCATTAGGGAGGCAGGTGGTGTTGTTACAGGTATAGATGGAAGTGAAAAAGACTTGTATAATGGTAATGTTATTGCTGGAAATGATAAAATTCATGAAAATCTTTTAAAAAAGATAAAAAATATCTACTTGCAAGATAATTAGAGTTACAATATAAATCCTCCACTTAGGAAAAAATAATGAAAAAAGATACACATCCAGATTACCATAAGATTACTGTCGAAATGACTGACGGCACTACCTTTGAAACACGCTCAACATGGGGAAAAGAAGGAGATACTCTTAAACTAGATATCGACCCTTCCTCACATCCTGCTTGGATAGGTGGAGGTGTTAAAATCCTTGATAGAGATGGAAGAGTTGGAAAATTCAACAAAAAATTTGAAGGTTTCTTAGGGGACTCAGGCAAAAAGAATAAGAATACAAAAGCTTCTGCTCCTACTGAAGAAGCCCCTGCTGAAGAAGCTCCTGCTGAAGAAGCCCCTGCTGAAGAAGCTCCTTCTGAAGAAACCCCTGCTGAAGAACCCCCTGCTGAAGAAGCTCCTGCTGAAGAAGCTCCTGCTGAAGAAAATACAAAAAATTAATTTATCATTATTTAAAGATGCTCTCTGCTTTATCTTGAGATAGCTTCTTTTCTTCAATTTTCTTTAAATATTTATCAATAATCATCTTTAAAGCAGATATATTTTCTTCAAGTTCACTTATTGAAAGATTATTAATATCCTCAATCATTAATTCATCAATTAAAGATATTTTCTTTTTGAGAACGCGAATTGCTTGCTCTACATTATTGTCTCTAACTGAAACTTCCATATTAGTTTAACCTTTTCAAGATTGGCTATGTGATATCAAATGTTTTTGAAAATGTCCAGTTTAGTTAAATTTTTTATGAATCTGAGATTTATGAGATTTTCTTATCTTTTATATAAGTTAAATGCCCCATTTTTCTGCCATCTTTAATTTTGTTTTTATGATATAGGTGAATATTCACATGACTATCAGATTTTTTATCTATCCAGTCATTTATTTCGTCACCAATCAGGTTAACCATATGGCATTCATTTAATAATTTAGGTTGAGTTAATTTTATCCCAGATACTGCCTGCATATGGATCTTAAATTGACTTGATGAACATCCTTCAATAGTCCAATGACCGGAATTGTGAACTCTTGGAGCTATTTCATTAACGAGAATGTTTTCTTTTATTTTAAAAAACTCAACAGTTAGTACGCCTACATGATCTAAATCAGAAATAATTTTTTTGGTAATTTCTCGTGCATATTCTTCAAGATCATTTGGAAGACCTAAAGGAGCATATGAGTGCTTAAGGATATGATTTTCGTGAATATTTCTAGTTAAAGGAAAATGAAAAACATTACCAAATATGTCTCTACAACTAACTTGTGAAAATTCAAATTCAAAAGGTATTTTTTTTTCAATAATTGATTGATTCAATAATGATGAAATATTTTTATCAAAATTCGTTTCTTGATTTACGCTAATTTGACCTTTTCCATCATACCCTAATCTCCTAGTCTTAATAATTGCATCTCCAAAATTTGAAATTGAATAATTGAAATCTTCTTCACTTTTTAACTCTTTGTAAGGTGCATAAGGAATATTAAGTTTTTCTAATAGTTTTCTTTCTATTAGCCTATCTTGGGTTTGTTCAAGACTTTTTATGCCTGGTCTTAATTTATTATCATTAATTAATTCAAGTGTTTCCTTTGGAATATTTTCGAATTCATAGGTAATGATATCTACAGAATTACTGAAATTAATAATTTCTTTCTCATTTAAATAATCTTCACATGTAAAATTGTTAGAATAGTTTTTGGCTGGAGAATCTTCATCTGGGCAAAATATATGTGTATCAATTCCTATTTCCTTCGAAGCCTGACAAAGCATCATCCCAAGTTGTCCGCCACCTAGAATTCCAATCGATAATTCTCTATTCATTTGGGCTTAATGGAACATTGTCTGTTAAGTTCTTTTTCCATTTTTCTAACTTATTAAGATAAGATTTATTGCTTACAGATATTATTGAAAGGGCAAGAATTGCAGAATTCGTTGCGCCTGGATCTCCAATTGCTAATGTTCCAACTGGAATACCCGCAGGCATTTGAGCAATAGATAATAAACTATCAATTCCTTTAAGCGCTTTACTTTCAATGGGAACACCTAAGACAGGAAGTGATGTCAAAGAAGCTATCATACCAGGTAGATGTGCAGCACCTCCTGCGCCAGCTATTATTACTTTAATTCCTCTTTTTTGAGCCTTCTTGGCATAATTATATAGTCTTTCAGGAGTACGATGGGCTGAAACAACTTTCTTTTCATAGGGAATATTTAGTTCTTCTAAAAAAATTGCTGCATTCTTCATTGTAGACCAATCTGATTGACTCCCCATGACAATTGAAATTAACTTTTTTTCTTTTGATTTAGCGGCCAATATCAACCTATTTCATAATTAGTCATTTTTAAGTTCTTGAAGTTTTGCAAATACGCTATCGCTATCATATTCTTTATTTTCTTCAGTATTATCAGCAGAGTCATTATTCTCTTCAGCATTATCAGCAGAGTCATTATTTTCTTCAAGATTAATCTCATTGCCTTCAGTCTCAGTATTTATAGGGCTTTCACTTTCATCTATTTCAGAAAGAGTTGTTGATTCTAGATTTTCTTTTTCTTCTTTCTTTTTTTTGTTTTCTATTCTTTTTGATGCTTTTTGGACTTCCTTATCTAAGTCTATTTGAGTACACAATCCATTCGATACAGGATCTACCGGGTTTAGGTATGCAGAATTCCAATGTGTTCTATCCCTTATTGATTGGATAGTATTTTTGGTAGTTCCTATAAGCCTTGATATTTGTGCATCAAGAAGTTCCGGATGATTTCTAACAAGCCAAAAAATAGCATCAGGACGGTCTTGTCTTTTTGATAATGGTGTATATTTTTTTCCAACCCTTCTCTCAGCTTTTGGGAGGTCTTCTTTTTTTTCAATACCATGTAGTTTTTTATCTGGATCTTCCTGACAGTTTTCTATTTCCACTCTTGTTAATTGACCTGCAGCAATAGGATCAGCCCCTCTAATTCCTCTTGCAACATCACCATCAGCAATACCCTTTACTTCTAATAAATGAAGATCAC
>CACANC010000024.1 GCA_902533755.1 uncultured PS1 clade bacterium | reverse complement strand
ATCTTTGATTCAGGGAATGCTTCCAAGACTTTTTTCATCTCTTCAGTATTACTCAGTTCATCAATAATATCATCTTGTTTTTGTTTTTGTTTTTCTAAAATAGTATCTTCACCCTGCTTTACTGAAACATTAATAACCCATCTTTGCTCGGTCCATTCATATAACTTTGCAATTAAATCTTTAATGATTTCTTCATTACCATTGGGAGTATTGATATTGATATGCCCAGTTTCAAAACTAACTAAACGAACATCTTCTTGTAAAAATTTCTTTAAAATCAAATTTTTATTTTTTCCAGCAATTTCAATAATATCCTCGAAAGATTTAACTGTAAAAAATTTTTGCTCTTTTCCGCTCGGGTTCTGATTTAAAACTTTTTCTTCAGTTACTTTTTTAGTTAATTTTTTTTTTTTATTTTGGTCGTCTGTTTCGACAGAATTAATAATTTCTTCTGGGGTGGGTAAATCAGAAACATAGGCCATCCTAATTGCAACCATTTCTAGAGCAGAATACGGATTAAATGAATTTTTAATTTCTTCATTAGCCTTTAAAATCATTTGCCAGAATCTAGATAGTTTTTTTACATCTAAATTTTCTTGTAATGCAATCAATTTAGAAAAATTTTCTGGTCCCAAAAGAAGATTGTCATTTTTATCATTCGATACTTTTAATACTGTCAATTCATGAATAATCTCTCCTAAACTCGAGATGATATTTAATGGTTCTGCTCCTCTATCTGTTTGCAATTTAATCTCATCAAGCGCCTTTTGAATATCACCTATCACTATAGATTCAAATAAATCAATAATTGCTGAATTATCAGATAAACCAAGCATTTCTCTTATAGCCTTCTCATCTATATTTGGATCATGTTGTGATAAAGTGATTGTTTGATCTAAAATTGACAAACCATCCCTTGCTGAGCCTGATGCTGCCTTTCCTATTATAGATAATATATTTTTTGGAATATCAACATTTTCGTTATCACAAACTTTTGAGAGAAGACTCATCATGTCTATTTCATCAAGTTGTTTTAAATCAAATCTTTGACATCGCGATAAAATCGTCAAAGGTATTTTATGAACTTCGGTTGTAGCAAATATAAACTTAACATGAGCAGGTGGTTCTTCAAGTGTCTTCAATAAACCATTGAAAGCAGATTTAGAGAGCATATGAACCTCATCAATAATATATATTTTAAATCTAGCTGATGTAGTCGAGTAGCTTACAGAGTCTATTATCTCTCTAATATCAGCAATTCCAGTTCTTGAAGCTGCATCCATTTCTAAAACATCAATATGTCTAGATTCCATAATCTCTTTGCAATGATAACCATGTTGAGAAATATTAATCGTTGGCTCATTAATTTCTTCTGAAGAGTAATTTAATGCTCTAGCCAAGAGTCTTGCGGTCGTTGTCTTTCCTATTCCCCTTACGCCTGTTAGCATATAAGCATGTGCGATTCTCCCTGAAGAAAATGCGTTACTTAAAATTTGGACCATTGTTTCTTGACCCAATAAATCTGAAAAGTTTTGTGGTCTATATTTTCTTGCTAAAACTCTATACGGCTCTGTATTAGAATTTTCAATATTATCAGCATCCAAAAAACTATCCTGATTTTCATCTTCCATTGTGGGTGAAGAATTTGTTTCTTCTAAATCTTTTTCTTGTGGATGTTCCAAGATAGCCTCTTAATTAATGAAATATTAAATATATACTGAGTCTAATCAACAGATAAATTATTCACTAAACTGTTTTATTCAACTTCAATTATGTGTACCATAATATATATTTTAAAAAGTTATGAAAGTTTATCCAAATATTTTTTCAAATAATCCTGTTAACAGAGTGTCTGATTTAAGATCTGATCCATCATGGGTAGATAAAACCTTAAATAGTGAAAAGACAATGATAAGTCTTTTTTGGAGAGGAAAAGCATTTGTAACTAAACATAAAAGCTTAACCTCTGGCCAATCAAATCCTGAGCAAATTAGTCCGGCTTGGTTTCCTAACAATTTCTTTAAAGATCAAAGTGATGACTCAGATAGTCTAATTTTTATTGGAATTATAGATGATGTTGCCTTTTTTTCTAAAGATGTTTCGGAACTGTCAAATCCAGAGGAAATTTTAAATCTCAAAGACCTAGGTGAGTTTGAAGATTTAATGATTTTGGCACCTCAAGCAATTGACCAAGGTGAACTTGCTATGTTAGGTCAAGCAAAAGCAATTTTTGAATGGCATAAGAGTCACAAATATTGTTCTAATTGTGGGGCTGAAAGCACTATGGTGGAGGCAGGATACAAGAGGGTCTGTCATAATTGTAATACAGAACATTTTCCAAGAACAGACCCAGTGGTAATTATGTTAGCAACCTTCAATAACACTGCTTTTTTAGGAAGGCAGAAAAGATTTCCTCCTGGAATGTACTCTGCACTTGCTGGGTTTATTGAACCGGGGGAATCTATAGAAGAAGCGGTAGCTAGAGAATTAAATGAAGAAGCTGGAATAGAAATAATCGAAGCAAATTATCATTCGAGTCAACCTTGGGCATTTCCATATTCCCTAATGATAGGATATATTGCTGAGTCAAAATCAGAAAACTTTAAACTAGATGAAGTTGAACTTGATGAAGGAAGGTGGTTTTCTAAAGAAGAGCTAAAGAAAGCACTAAGTGGTGAAAATAAGAACTTTTTTGTACCACCACCAATGGCAATTGCTCATCACTTAATCAAAGCTTTTGTAGAGAGTAAATAATGAAAATTAATAAAAAAATAATATATTTTATGGTGATTATTTTTATTTCGAATCTCTCTTATGGGAAAATTATCATAGAGCCAGGTCCTAATGCCTATGACAGGATCCAAGAAGCATTAATATTAGCTGAGCCATATGAAAATATTCACCTTTCCTCAGGTTATTATGAGATTGAAGATGGACTATCTCTTGATATTGATAATGTTACTTTATCGGGCGATGGTTTGGATAAAACTATTTTATCCTTTAAAAACCAGAAATCTGGTGCAGAAGGCTTATTGGTTACTAGCAATGGAGTAACATTAAGTGATTTTGCTGTCGAAGATACAATTGGAGATGCGATAGTTGTTAAAAAAGCTAATGGCATTAGATTTTTGAGAGTTAGAGTAGAATGGACTGATGGACCAAAGTCTTCTAATGGAGCATATGGTCTTTATCCAGTTGAAAGCAAAGATGTGCTAATTGATAGCTGCATAGCAATAGGAGCATCTGATGCAGGAATTTATGTGGGTCAATCGGAGAGAATTAAAGTTATAAATAGTGAAGCAAAGTTTAATGTTGCTGGAATAGAAATTGAAAATAGTTATTTTGCTGAAGTCACAAACAATATTGCTCATCATAATACAGGTGGTATTTTAATTTTTGACCTACCAAATTTACCTCAACAAGGTGGTCACGATATTTTAGTAAAAAATAATAAAGTTTTAAATAATGATACTCCTAATTTTGCACCTGAAGGTAATATTGTTGGCAAAACACCGAATGGCACTGGGATAATGGTAATGGCAAATGAAAAAGTAATTTTAGAAGAAAATTATATTTCAGGAAATGCAACAGCTGGAATTTTAGTCGTAAGTTACCTTGATGAATATGAGGATGATAACTACAACCCGCTTCCAAATAAAATATTTATCAGAAATAACCAATTAAATAATAACGGATTTGAGGTTGATAAAGTGAGAGCAGAACCGATTGCTCTATTAACCAAAAATAAAGCACCTGAAATTATTTGGGATGGTGTAACCAGTTTCCCTGAATGGATAGGATTAAGCAAACAAGAAAGACTCATTTTAGGCCCAAACAAGACTAAAGATAGAAAAACAGATATGATAAATCTTAATCTTATGACCTATGCTTTATTGCCCTGGTTTCATAAAACAAAAGAGGATTATGATGATTATATAGGTGAAGGAATTTCCTTGACCGAAGTCAACTTCAAAACAAAATGGTAAAAAAATATACTAAATTTATTTTTTTTTTATTTCTTATAATTCTAATCAGTTCTGTGAGTTATGCGAAACCTCACAAACAATTATCAGATTATAACTTTTTTAAAGATATAAAGAATCAGATACCGAGAGACGAGACTGTTCCTTATAAAATAGCTAACCCACTATTCTCAGATTACTCATACAAATTTCGTTTTGTACACATGCCATTAAATACAGCTGCAGAGTATTCCTATAATAATGTTTTCAATTTTCCCATTGGCACAACCATCATCAAAACCTTTGCTTACCCTATAGATGAAAGAGATTTAGATAAAGGTTTTCAACTTTTAGAAACAAGACTTTTGATAAAAAATAAAAATGGTTGGGAACCTTTGAGCTATATCTGGAATAATGAACAAACAAACGCATTTCTAAAGTATACAGGTCATACATTCAATGTCAGCTGGATATCAAATAATGGACAAGAGAAGTATGTCAGATATAGAGCGCCGAATGTAAATCAATGTAAAACCTGTCATGAGATTAATAATAAAATACAACCCATCGGTCCAAAGGGTCGTAATATGAATATAAATTTTGTTTATCCTAGTGGGGAAGCTAACCAAATAGATTTTTGGCATGATAGAAAATTATTAAATAATATTCCTACACCTCTAAAAAGAAATCCAGCAATCTGGGATGATGCAAAATATGGAATCAATGAAAGAGCAAGATCATATTTAGATGCAAACTGTGCTCACTGTCATCAAAAAGGTGCCTCTGCAAGTAATTCAGGTTTTTACCTTAACATAGATGAAAATAATTCTTCTATTTTAGGAATATATAAAACACCTGTAGCAGCGGGTAGAGGAAGTGGCGGACTGAAATACATTATTGATCCAGGAAATCCAGCTGATTCTATTTTATTATATAGAATGCTTTCTACTGACCCTGGCGTAATGATGCCTGAGTTAAGTAGAAATCTTCAACATGAGGAAGCAATACCATTAATAAGAGAATGGATTAGCCAACTAAAATAAGTTGAATAGTTTTTTATCCGTTTGTTTCACCATGAGAAGAAATATCAAGTCCTTCAACCTCAGAACTATCATCAACTCTTAAACCAACGGTTAATTTTACAACATATGTTATTACTATAGTAGCTACTACTGATAAAACTAGAACAGCAACTGTGCCTTTCAATTGAATCATTAATTGTGAAATAGCATTAATACCATCGGCATAACCGGCTCCACCAATATTCGCATCTACTAAAAATGCAACTAAAATAATACCTAACAATCCTCCAACTCCATGTACGGCGAAAACATCAAGTGAGTCATCAATTTTTAAATTGTTCTTAACGATGTTTACAAACAGATAACAAATAATACCTGCTGATGCCCCAATTATTAGAGCCCCTATTGGACCAACAGAACCAGATGCCGGCGTTATTGACGCTAGCCCAGCAATTGTTCCTGTAACTAGGCCAATTAAAGTTGGTTTTCCAAATCTAGACCAATCCATTAACATCCAAACTAGAGAAGCAGTTGCAGCTGAAATATGTGTAACAACCATTGCCATGCCTGCATTTCCATCAGCAGCAAGAGCACTTCCGGCATTAAAGCCAAACCATCCAACCCACAGCATAGATGCACCAATCATTACCATTGTAGGATTATGAGGGGGATCAACCTGTAAAGGAAATGTTGAACGGGGTCCAAGCATAGCTGCTAAAACTAAAGCAGATGAACCTGCTGTTAAATGAACTACAAGCCCGCCAGCAAAATCCAAAAGTCCTGCTTGAAATAACCAACCATTACCTGCCCAAATCCAATGTGTCACAGGCGCATAAACAATGAGAAGCCATAATCCACTAAATAAAAGAACAGCTGAAAATTTAATTCTTTCAACATATGCTCCAACAATTAAAGCTGGTGTAATTACTGCGAAAGTCATTTGAAAAGCAAAAAAGACTGTTTCTGGAATATCACCTGAAAGAGTATCTCTACCAACTCCTGACAAAAACATTTTTGAAGTATCGCCAATCCATTGATTGCCATCGCCAAAAGCAAGGCTGTAACCAATTACAAGCCAGAGAACTGATGCTAAACATGCAACAGAAATACATTGCATTAATACAGATAAAACATTCTTTTTACGAACCAAACCACCATAAAATAGTGCCAGTCCAGGTAAAGTCATAAATAAAACCAAAGCTGTTGCAGTTATTATCCAAGCAGTATTTCCAGTGTCAATCATTGTCCCCTCCACTAAAGAATCTGAAAAAATTTCGATATTTGTTAGATCAATTAATCATAATAGAATTAATATGTGTATACATAATATTGATCTTAGTTCACACATATTACACATAATATAGGATGTCTTATTGGCCTTTTATTTTTAATCTCTGGCTGAAGGGTAAACACCTAAAATTTTTATCTCTTCAGAGTAATATTCTAATTCATCTATTGCAGTCTTAATTGCTTCAGATTCTAAATGACCTTCTAAATCAGTATAAAACTGAGTAGATTGAAAGCTTCCATCAACCTGATAACTTTCGAGCTTAAGCATATTAACTCCATTGGTAGCAAAACCACCCATAGCTTTATAAAGTGCAGAAGGAACATTCTTAACTTTAAAAACCAAAGTAGTGATAAATTTCTCACCTTTATTCTCAGGAATGATTTTATCTTTGCAGAGAATCAAAAACCTAGTTGTATTATGGCCAGCATCTTCCATATCTTCTTTTAAAATTTTTAGATTATATATTTCTGCTGCTAGTGGCGATGCTATAGCCGCAATTGAGGTGTCCTTTAATTCGGAAACCTCCCTTGCTGATCCTGCGGTATCTGCGCTAACAACAGGATTCAAACCAAGATCAAGAATAGAATTTCTACATTGACTCAATGCCATTTCATGACTTCTTACAGTCTTTATATCTTTTAGAGAGGATTCATTTAATGACATTAAACAATGATTTATTTTGAGAAAAAGTTCTCCTATAATATTTACATTAGAAGTTGGCATAAGTCTGTGAATGTCAGAAACTCTTCCTGCAATAGTATTTTCGATTGGAATCATTGCTAAGTCAATTTCGTTCTTTTCAAGAGAAATAAAAACCTCATCAAATGTTTTTAGAGCAATTGATGATGAGTTGCTATCATATAAATTGCAGGCAATATGTGAGTTTGCACCCGCCTCGCCCTGGTATCCAATTTTTTTTGTCATTATAAATCCATACTTATTCTTGCTATCTCAAGATCTTCTTGTGTATCTACACTTATAGGTAGTTCATCTATCAGACCTAAAACTATTTTCATACCATTTTCGATGGCTCGCATTTGTTCAAGCTTTCTCTCAATTTCAGCTTTAGATTGATCAAACCCAACAAAAGCCTCAAGTGCTTTTCTTTTATAACCATAAATTCCAACATGGTGATACAAAAATTCTTCTTTACCTATATCAAATCTTCTATCGAAATCATCAACATAATTACTTTTTGATATATTTTTAATATAAGCTTTTACAATATTTGGGTTTAAGAACTCTTCTTCTGAAGAAATTTTAACCCCTAAAGTTGAAATATCAGCAGCATTTAATTCCAGTAATGATATTATCTTCGACAATGCATCTTTATGGATATTTGGTAAATCTCCTTGCAAATTTATAATGTTATCGAATTTAGATTCTTTGTCATAAATATTCAAAGCCTCAAATATTCTATCTGAGCCAGATTCATGATTAGAGCTAGTTAATATTGCTTCACCGCCAATATTCTCTATTACCTCTTTAATTTCAACATTACCAGCTGCAACAATTACATTAGCAATATTAGCTTCTTTAGCTCTTTTATAGACATGAACAATCATTGGTTCGCCATTTATATCTGCTAAAGGCTTATTAGGTAATCTAGAGGATTCCAAGCGTGAGGGTATAATTATTAAATTTTTCATATTGCTATTCTTTTAATTTAAACTTATTAAGTAGTTTAATTTAATTGTCTAATTTAATTATCTACAAATACAACAAATATTGATATAGAAAATCGGAATGAAATTAAATATAGGTATAATAATCAAAGGTTTTTTAGCTATCTCTATTACATTATTGATAGTTATAGGAATTATTAGAACAAGTAATAATCTATTTTATGTAGAATCAATAAACCCCCCTTCAAAAGAAGAATTATTTGCAAATATAGATTTTATAGATGAGAGCTATTTTTCTCAATCCTCTAAACCTAACAATGAAATCAATGTAACTCACACTGTGCTTGGAAGAGAAAATTTACAAGAAAAACTTGAAAAGCAATTAAAATTTGTTGAACATTTCAAGTCAATAATTACTGCACAGGAATTAGACCTTAAGATTAATGAAGAACAAATTGCCTTAAATTTTCTTTTGAGTGGTAAATCTCATAGAATATTGAATAAAGATGAGCTTGAAGATAAAATTCTAATTTCTGAAAAGAAACTTAATTTATTAAAAACTATAAGACTTACATATGGTGATTTAGGTATCACTGAGCTAGCTGATGTTTCAGAAACAGTGACAGTTACTGAAGTAGCTCCTGAAAAACCAAAGTTAACTTTTGAAGAACTACTTGCTATTGCCTCTATCGAAGCAGGCAAAAAAGTCTCTTCAAAATGTACGGCATGTCATGGATTCAATTCAGGTGGCGGAAATAGAATTGGACCAAATTTATGGAATATTTTAGGAATGCAAAAAGCGAATGCCGCAGGTTTTAATTATTCGGACTCCTTAAAATCTATTGGAGGTGACTGGACTATTAGTGATATGAATGCATGGTTGAAAAGTCCAAAAAAGTATGCACCTGGTAATGCGATGGCATTTGTTGGCTTAAGAAAAGATAAAGACAGAGCAAATTTAATGGCTTACTTAAATTCTATGTCCGATAATCCAACTGAACTAACAATTTCAAAATAGTTGAAATTATGTTTATTTTTAATTAATTTAATCAAATGTCTATAAGTTTTGACTAAAAGGGAGCCCTAAATGGATAAAACTTTATCAAAATCGCAAGCATTTTTCGGATCCGATAATGTGAAAGCGCCTGAACCAAAACTAGGAAATAAGCCTATTCTTGGAGATAGGTATAAATCAAAAGAATTTATGGATCTAGAATGGGAAAGGATGTTTACAAAAGTCTGGCAAGTAGCTGGTCTTGAACAACAACTTGAACAACCTGGAGACTTTTTTACATTCGAATTTGGACCTGAGTCGATACTTTGTGCGAAAGGCGAAGATTCAAAAATTAGGTGCTTTTATAATGTTTGCCAACATCGTGGGAATCAACTTGTTCAAATTGATGAAGGAAATCTTGAAAGTTTTTCCTGTGCATATCATGCATGGAAATTTGGTTTAGATGGAACGCTTCAATGGGTACCTGATGAAGAGGACTTTCCTCAAGGATCACCTTGCGGTAGAAGAAATCTTGTTGAAATCAAAACTGAAATTTGGGCTGGTTTTATATTTTTTAACCTTGATGACCAATGTAAATCTCTAAAAGAATCTTTACACCCTGTAATGGATCAATTAGAAAACTATCCTATTTCTGAAATGATAAGAACTCACTGGGTAACAGTTGAAGGTGATTGGAATTGGAAATGCGTTCAAGATAATTTCAACGAATCTTATCATACCCCTTATGTTCATCCTGCATTAAAGTATTTTTCAGATGAAAAATATTATTCTTGCCAATTTGATATGTATGAAAGCATGCATGCAAGAATGCTTATGCCAGGTTATATACCAAGTAAAAGTGTTTATGATGAAGAAAAGAAAGTCTTAGAAGCAATTTCACCTGCAATCGAATATTGGGAAATGGATGCAAATGATTATAAAGGTAGACTATTAGATATTAGAGAAGATCTTCAAAAACAAAAAAGAAAATTAGATAAAGAAAAAGGTTATGATTTTAGTAAGTTCTCAGATACGCAACTTACCGATCATTACCACTATACAATTTTTCCAAATATGTCTTTCAGTGTAAAACCTGATGGAATGCAATGGTTAAGAGGTACTCCTCACCCAACAGATCCTACTAAATGCTATTTTGATTATTGGTATCTCACACTATTCCCAAAAGGGGTTGATGAATATTATTCACATATGTTGAAAAAAAAGACAGCAACAAATACAAAAATACCCCACATTTCAGGTCATCATACTGAAGTTGATGTTGGTGACGGAATTTCAGAAGATGTTGCAATTTGGACAAGCCAACAAAAAGGCTTAAGTTCTAGAGGTTATATTGGTGACTATATGCCAGCCCAAGAAAATAGAATTAGGTTCTTTCACGAAAATATCGATAAATATCTCTTTGGTGATAAGTAAAAAATTAACAATAAGGTTTAATAATGGATGAAAAATTAAAATTAGCAGCTGATAAAATAGAGATTGCTGATATTGTTTATAAATATTGTCGTGCAATAGATAGAATGGATAGAGAATTATTAGAATCTGTATTTCATGATGACTCTGTTCATCATCACGGTGAATATGAAGGGCCATCCTCAGATTTCTGTAATTTTGCATTTGATATACTTGCAGAAATGGAATTTACACAACATTTAGTTGGTAATCTTCTTATTGAAGTGGATGGGGATACTGCTTGGTCTGAGGCATATTGGACTGCATTTCATCGAATAGCAAAAGGTAAAGAATCTGATATGGGTTTTTTAGCAGAACATGACTCTTCAATTGATGAGGATGTTTTTGTTAGCGGAAGATATATTGATCGTTTTGAAAAGAGAAATGGTGAATGGAAGATTGCAAAAAGACAAGGCGTTCATGATTGGGTAAGATTTGAACCTGCTAATGAAAAAGGCCAACTTGAAGCAGCGGGCCCAACTGCTAGTAGAAGCCGACAAGATCCAGCTTATCAAAGATAAATATATAGTTATCTTTTATCGAAAGTTATAAAAAACTCTTTCATCGGCATAAAAAACATACTGAAATTGTGAACAGGCTCTTGAAGTGGTTTATCAATTTTTATATTTTTCATTCTCTGAACAAGAAACTTAAAAGAACGTATCATTTCTTGCCTGCCTAATAAAGCGCCTGGACAATGGTGTGCTCCTGATCCAAAAGCCATATGAGCACCAACACCTTCTCTGTTTAATTGAAACTGATGTGGGCATGCAAATTTTTCTTCATCCCTATTGGCCGGTCCATATCCCATCATCACCATTGAATCTTTAGGTATTATTGTTCCAGATACTTCAACATCTTTGCTAGTCCTTCTTAATAAAAACTGGACTGGACTTTCCCATCGAAGAACCTCTTCAATAAAGGGTTTAAGAAGTGACTCATCTTCATAAATTTTTTCTGCAATATCAGGAAACCTAATAAGTGCCCACATTCCATGATTAATTGCACTTTGAGTTGTTTCATACCCTCCGGTAATTAGTTGATGCATTAAGTTTTGTAGTTCGTGCATAGATAAGGGCTCTTCATCATCGCCATGAGCATGAACCATTGCCGACATTAAGTCTTCTTTTGGGTTTTTTCTTCTATCTTCAAATACTTCTGCTAAAAAAAGTTGAGCTTCAAGCTCAGTCTTTGCATTTGCTGTTACTTCTTCTTCAGTTGCAATAGGAGCTCTGCTCGCTCCTAACATTGAGTCTGCCCACTTCTTAAAAGTTGCAACATTATCTCGAGATAAACCCAACTGCTCAGCAATAATTATACCTGGCATACGCATAGCAAATTCATCATTAAAATCACAATTTCCTTTTTCAATAAAATTATCAATTAATTCATTCACCACTTCATCAAGATGAGGCAATAATTCATCTACCCTTTTTTTGGTAAACACCCTATCAACAAGTTTTCTGTATCTCTTATGAACAGGAGGATCAGTTCTTTGAAGAGTTTGAACATGCTCCCACCCTCCTCCATCTACAAGAATATTCTGATGTAAAGATGAAAATTCACCTCTCGTTGCTAAGCTTACATCATTAGAGAATGTCTCATAATCTTTCAGCGCCATCCTAATATCATCATATTTTGTGAGCATATAAATTCCTACTCCAGGAATTTGGTATACAGGTTGTTCTTTATGGAGTGCGCCATAAAATTCATAAGGATCGCTATTAACTAGCGGATCTAAAAAATTATATTTTTCAACATTACTTTCAGACATAACCAAATATTAACCCCTTTTAAATATTATCCCAATCATATTTTTTTATCCAGTCCTCAAAATAAGTAGGTGTAATAGAAAATTTTTCATATAAGTCATTCATTTCAATTGCTAAAGGTGAAGGATCTTGTTCGTTATACCATCTATAAAAGGCAGCCATTCCTCCGTAGATTGACGGTTTTTCATATTCCTCAGATCCAGTAACAAGTTTACTCATCTGCCTTGCAAAACTATTTGGTTCAAGGCTCTGGAATACTATTTTTCTTCCAAGAGCTTTTGAGAATCTTTCTGCAACTTCATGACCAAGTAAAATTTCCGGTCCACCAACAGTAATTTTATCAGCCTTTACATCTTTATCCGATAATGCCGCAACCATAAAAGCAGCAACATCTTCAAGACATATCCATGAAATTTTTAAGGTTTCACTACAAGGATAAGCAAATGTATCACTCTTTACTATCGATGGTTTAGCCCAAAATCTAGATAAATTATCCATAAATACAACGGATCTAATCACCGCATAATCCATTCCGCTTTCAGCCATGGATTTTTCTATCTCTCTTCTTCCATCGTGAGCTGCTAATCCATTATCAGTAGGGGCAACATAACAACTTGTATTGAAAACGATTTTTTTAACACCCATTTCTTTTCCAGCATTAGTTATATTTTCTCCCCATTGCTTAGCAATATCTCTATCAAAGACAAAAGGTAAATTCATAGCAATACAATCGACATCTTGGGATGCCTTCTTAAGTGTATCAATATCAAAAAGATCTGCCTTTACGCTTTCTACATCTCCTTCTATTTCGCTATTATAATTTTCTGGATATCTTGAAGCAGCTCTGATTTTGTATCCGTTTTTAATTAATGTATTAACTAAAGGAACACCTTGATCTCCGCTTGCTCCATATACTAAAACTTTTTCCATAATTACTCCTTAACTCCAAAATTCTTTCCAGCCACATGATTGCCAGCAAGATAGCCGTAAGTTAATGCTGGACCAAGTGTTCCTCCTGCCCCCGCATAAACCGACCCAGTGCTTCCAGCCATCGCGTTTCCTACAGTATAAAGACCATCAATAATATTTCCCGATGCAGAAATCACTCTTCCAAATTCATCTGTTTTCATCCCACCATTAGTTCCCAAAGCACCAATATCTATTTCCACTGCATAAAATGGAGCCTTCTCAACTACGCCAAGAGTTGTATAAACTCCTGATTGTGATCTATCGCCATAAAATGAGTCGTACTCACTCTTTCCCCTTCCAAAATCTAGATCATTTCCAGTTTCTACATGTTTATTGAAAGTATCTAATGTTAAATTTAGTGAATCTTGATCGATTTCTAGTTTTTTTGCCAAATCGCTAATACTGTCTGCTTTAATAAACCAATCAGGATCTTCAGTTCCTGGAAAAATATTCACAAATGGGTATTTTTCTCTGAAATTTGAATCAAAAATTATCCAAGAAGGAAGATTGGGGTAGCCATATTCATTAGGATCAAAAAAATGAAATGCGCCAGCCAAGGCAGAATAATTAGTTGCCTCATTACAAAATCTTTTTCCAGATTTATTAACCATTAATGTATGAGGTAATGTTCTTTCAATTAAAATTGGTGATGATTTTTGATTACCTTCTTCCCAATTATCATTTGGTACAGACAAAACAGGTGACCACCAAGCACTCGTCATATTTCCAAGCGAT
>CACANC010000023.1 GCA_902533755.1 uncultured PS1 clade bacterium | reverse complement strand
ATTTAGATGAGTTTTATTCATTTTAAATAAATCTAGTTATTAGTATTTGAGAAAACATGTTTATAAACTTTCTTCATCAAGCTTGGCAAGTTCAGGTCAGAAATATCATTTTCTTTTTTCCAAATACCTTCTAACTTTTTTTCATTAACATCTCTACATATATAAATTTTTAATGATAATTGAAAATGAGAAAAAGTATGCAATACATTACCAGTGACCGGTCTCCAATTTCCTTTAATAGGAAATAATATTTCGCTTCTAGTTTTTTTATTTTTAGTAATCCAATCAGAAGACGGAAATTCTAACATACCAGGCAATAGCCCCGACAAGGGTCTTCTACGCAGAAAAACTCTATTCTGATTTGATACAATCCAAAACAAATAAGCTTCTCTAATTTTTATTGGTTTTCTTATTTTTTTAATTGGTATCAAATTTGTTAAGTTGTTTTTGTAAGAATAACAAAATTTTTCAATAGGACATAAATTGCATTTAGGATTATTTGGCTTACAAATTGCTGAACCCAAATCCATCATTGCCTGAACATAGTCTCCACTTCTATTATCTGGACATAGTTCTTCAGAAATTTTTATTAATTCTTTTTTAACCTTATCCTTTGGTTTTTTGATGCCTTGTATTCTTAGAATTATTCTTTCTATATTAGAGTCAATTACCGAAGCTTTTTTATCGTAAGCAATTGTTAATATTGCGCCTGCAGTATATGGACCAATTCCAGGTAATTTTATTAACTCTTCATAATTATCTGGTATTTTGTCGTTATATTCTTTGGTGACTATTTTTGCAGTTTTATGAATATTTTTTGCTCTTGAGTAATAGCCCAATCCTGACCATGCATCCATTATGTCTTCGATATTACTTTCAGAAAGTTTTTTAATTGTTGGCCATTTAGAAATGAATTTATGAAAGTATGGGATCACGGCCTCAACAGTAGTTTGCTGTAACATGATCTCTGATATCCATGTTTGGTATGGACTTAAATCGTTTTTTGATTTTCTCCAGGGTAAATCCCTTTTGTTTTTATCATACCAAATTAAGATTTTTTTTGATAAATTATCTTTTATTGAAACTTTCATAATTTGTGAGACTCAAATAACTAAAAAAACAAATGATAAAAATTTTTTTCCAACTAAGCAACTCAGTTGGTACATTTCTAAAATTTCTAAACCTTTTTTCAATAAGCAAGGTTTTGTAAAAAGTTATATAATTGATAACTGGAAAGAAATCGTTGGAGAAAAGTATTATAAAAACTCTATACCCGAAAAATTAAGAATTCAAAAAGGTGGTGGAGTTTTAACTATTGCTACAGATGGAGCGACATCTACAGAAATGGAATATATTAAAACTGATATTATACAAAAAATTAATGATTATTATGGATATCGAGCAGTAAATAGAATTAGATTTCGAAACTCTTTTATCCAAGATGAAATAAAAGAGAGCAAGTCGAAAAAAGAAAATATTAAGAATAAAAATTCAAAAAATGAAAGGGTGGATGCTTTTCTTGATAAAGTTGAAGAAAGTGAATTGAAAGAAGCAATAAATTCTTTGGGTAAAATTATAATTGGTAAAAATAATAAATAATATTAAGTGAGGTAATTATGGGTAAAAAAAATATAATTCTTGTGGTTGGTTTGGTTGTATTAGGTTTGATTCTTGCAATCTTTTTCCTCTCGCCAAATCAGCAATCATCAAATTTGACTGATAATATTAACGCATCAAGAGACTTATCTTCAAATATAAGTTTTTCCACTGGTGTTTCTTCAAATCTTGAAGGAGATCATATTTTAGGTTCAGATGATGCTGAGAACATTATTGTGGAGTATGCCAGCCTTACATGCCCACATTGTGCTACTTTCCACGGAGACGTTTTTCCTAGAATAAAATCAAAATTGGTAGACACTGGAAAAGTCAAATATATTTTTAGAGATTATCCTATAGACCCTCTTGCAATGGCTGGCTCAATGATAGCTCATTGCTCAGGAGATACTATGTATTTTGGTGTAATTGATGTTCTTTTAAAAACACAGGAAGAATGGTTGTTTGATAATGAGAATCCCTATAATGGATTATTAAAGGTTGCACGTTTAGCTGGCTTATCTGAAGAAGATGTTAAATTGTGTCTAAGTAATACTGAGTTGTTTGATATGATTGAAGGAAATCAAAGGTTAGCATCATCAAGATTTGGAGTTAATAGTACACCTGCAGTTTTCGTTAATAACAAAAAAATATCGTCACTAGACTTTGACACCATATTGGCTGAGCTTGGTATTTCTAAGGATTAAATTAATATAGGGAGTAAGTGTTGGATTTTAGCAAATTAAGGTTATCAAGTTTTAAATCTTTTGTTGAACCAATAGAAATAGACATAAAAGATGGGTTGACTGGAGTAGTTGGTCCAAATGGTTGTGGTAAATCAAATTTGGTTGAAGCGATTAGGTGGGTTATGGGTGAAGCTTCCTATAAATCCATGCGAGCATCAAGTATGGAAGGCGTTATTTTTCAAGGAACTCAAAATAGACCTTCAAGAAACTCAGCTGAAGTATCTCTAGTATTAAATAATAAAGATCGTGATGCTCCTCTTATGTGTAATGATGCTGACATAATTGAAGTTACAAGGAGAATAGAAAGGGAAGCAGGGTCTGTTTATAAATTAAATGGTAATGATACAAGAGCAAGAGATATACAAATGCTTTTTGCTGATGCTTCAACTGGAGCAAGATCGCCATCTTTAGTAAGACAGGGTCAAATTCAAGAATTAATTGATCAAAAACCATACGAAAGAAGAAGAATC
Source organism: uncultured PS1 clade bacterium (assembly GCA_902533755.1). Classification (GTDB taxonomy): domain Bacteria; phylum Pseudomonadota; class Alphaproteobacteria; order MED-G09; family MED-G09; genus AG-430-B22. The sequence goes on along the minus strand of CACANC010000023.1, from coordinate 12,322 downwards.
CTAGAAGATGCTGCAGGTATTTCTGGTCTTCATGTTAGAAGACACGAGGCTGAGTTAAGAATTAAATCTGCTGAAACAAATATTGATAGGCTTGATGATATATTAAAAGAATTAGCATCTCAGGTAAGATCTCTTAACAAACAATCAAGGGAAGCAAGTAGATATAAAAATTTATCACAAAAAATTCGAGAAACAGAAATCCTACTTCTTGCAAAAAAATACAAAACCATTGAACTAGAATGTAAAGAAAACGATGAAAAGCTCCATTCTTTAAATGTTGAACACCAAAATATAGTTAGGAGTGTAAGTAATAAAAAAACAGAAGAATTAAATATTCAAGAATCATTACCTGAGTTAAAAAAAGAATCGAATGATTCTTCTGCAATCCTTCAAAGGTTAATTATTGAGATGGAAAGATTTGATAATGATCAAATACAGTCTGATAGAAGAAAGCAAGAATTAGATGATTTGATTTCAACTACCAATCTTCAATTAAAAAGAGAAATTCAGATTTTAGAGGATATAAACAATAATGTTATAGGTAACGATAAGGATACAAATACTAACGAAGATGAAATAAATATTAAAATAAATAAAAAAGAAAGTTTAATTATAGATTTAGATAAAGAAATAAATGATCTTACAAAACTTTATGCTGAAAAAGATGCTTTAGAAGGAATAATTGGAGATAATGTTGATGGAACTAATTCTCTTATAGAGAATCTTGATGTTAAACCTGGCTTTGAAAAAGCATTAGATGCCCTACTTGGTGATGAATTATACCACTCTTTGGATACTGAAAATGATATATACTGGAAAAAAGTGTCGATTAAAGAAAGATCTCAAAATCTTCCATCAGGATGTAAACCGCTTTCAGAATTTGTTGATGGTTCAGATGTTTTAACCGAAAGACTTAACCAAACTGGTTTGGTAAACAAATCAGATGGTGAAGCGCTTTCCCATAAACTAACATATGGACAAAGAATAGTATCAAAAGAAGGTGACTTATGGAGATGGGATGGTTTGGTAGTAGCTTCAGGTGCTCCAGGCTCTGCAGCTGAAAGATTAGGTCAAAGAAATCGATTGATTGAAATATATGAAGAAATAAAAGAATTTGAAAATAATTCTGGAAATATCGATTCTTTAAGAAAAAAATTAAAAGATGCTCATAAAGATCTATCTGATTTGAGGTTAAATTTTGAAAAAATTCAACTTAATAAAAAAAATGTTTCTGATTTAAATAAAAGAAAAGATATAGCATCTGAACAAATTACTATTTTAGAAGATAGAATTAAGAAGTTTGAAGAAGAAAATATAAACCTTGAGCAAAAACCTGAAGATATTGATACAAAAAAAATAGACTTGAGTGAAAGAATTTCAACAGCAAGAAAAAAATCTAACGAAAATAATGACAAATTAATTGAATTAGAAAATAACCTAAGAGATACAGTTCTCAAAATTAGAGAATTATCTGATCAAGAATCACATCTAAGAGAGAATAAGGGCAGAGTTGAGGTAACGCTTGAATCAAATAAAACTCGATTATCAGAAATCATTAACTTAATTGAAAAAGAACATAATAAAGAGACTTCAGAATTTATGAAAGAAGTAGATGTTTCAATGGATAGTGAAGATGAAGATGAAATGCAAATGACTATAGATAGATTGAAAACAGAAAGAAATGATCTTGGTGGTGTAAATTTAAAAGCTGAAGAGGAAGCAGAGGAAATAAAAGAGAGAATTAATGAAATTAAGCTCGAAAGGGATGATCTTGTTGAGGCAATTAAGAAGCTTAGAACAGGAATTAACGACTTAAATAGAGAAGGAAGAGAAAGAATGCAACGAGCCTTCTTAGAGGTGAATGAAAAATTTCAGAATGTCTTTAAAAAATTTTTTGGCGGTGGAAATGCCGAATTAAAGTTTATAGATTCTGATGATCCTCTTGAGGCAGGGCTAGAAGTTTTTGCTCAATTACCAGGTAAGAAATTAATAGAAATGTCATCCTTATCAGGTGGAGAGAAAGGCTTGGTCTCATTGTCTTTAATTTTTGCTGTATTCTTAACAAATCCATCACCAATTTGTGTTCTTGATGAGGTTGACGCAGCTTTAGATGATAGTAATGTTGAAAAGTTTTGTGATTTAATTGAGGAAATTGCTTCAAATGTAAAAACAAGATTTCTTGTAATTACACATCATCCGTTAACTATGGCAAGAATGGATAGGCTTTATGGTATAACAATGCAAGAAAAGGGAGTAAGTCAATTAGTTTCAGTTGACCTTAATGTTGCTGAGAAAATCAGAAATATTGCTTAATTAATTAAAATAATTCAATTATTACAGTAACTTATGTATAAATATATGTAGTTGACACTAACATCTTATATTAGTAATTTCTGTATGGAAGCTATCATAAAAAGGGAATTCTCAAGTAAACTTTGACTCAAGATTCACAAGAAGATAAAGAAAAAGAAATGCAAAATATTATTGAAGATAAAAAAAGAATTTCTGAAAAAATTGGTGAATTTCAAAAAAAATACAATCAAAAATCCATTAATGTAAATGATAATGCTAAATCATCAGCCTTTGGTCTTGCAATGAGAATAACAACTGATTTAATGTCTGGAGTTATAATAGGCGGTATTATGGGTTGGTCTTTTGATAAGTTATTCGGAACCTCTCCATGGCTTTTGATAGTATTTTTTATTTTGGGTGTTGCTGCTGGGATATCAAATGTTATTCGAACAGCAAATAAAATGAATAAGTTAGGATAGTAATGGCGTCTTCGGATCATACTGGCGATCATCATGGATCTGGTTCTTTTCCAGCTGATCCTATGCATCAGTTTGAAATTAAAAGATTATTAGATATTAATATTGGAGGGTTCGATATCTCCTTTACAAATTCGGCTTTATTTATGCTGATTGCAGTCTTTATTATAAGTTTTACAACTATTATTTCTGTTCGAAAAAATTCAATAATACCTTCAAGAATGCAGTCAATTGTTGAATTATCTTATGAATTTGTTGCAGATATGGTTAGGCAAAATGTTGGTTCTCAAGGAAAGAACTATTTCCCCTTTATATTTACTTTATTTATGTTCGTACTTTTTTTGAATATGCTTGGAATGATACCATATGGTTTTACTGTTACAAGTCATATAGCAGTTACATTTGCTTTAGCAATGTTAATATTTATAGGGGTTACTGTTATAGGGTTTGTTAAACATGGTTTAGGGTTTTTTGGTTTCTTTGTGCCTAAAGGTGTACCAATTTTTATGCTCCCATTATTAGTTGTGATTGAGGTAATTTCGTATTTTACAAGACCGATTAGCCTATCTGTGAGATTATTTGCCAATATGATGGCAGGCCACACTATGTTAAAAGTATTTTCTGGATTTGTTATTTTAATGGGTTTTTTAGGTGGCTGGCTTCCCTTAGCCGTCATGGTAGCATTCACAGGTTTAGAAATTTTAATTGCATTTTTACAAGCGTATGTTTTTGCTATATTAACATGTATCTATCTTAACGATGCATTACATATGCACTAATTTATTTTATTAAAAAGGAGATAAAAAAATGGAACCAGAAGCAGCAAAATTAATTGGAGCAGGTATAGCCTGTATCGCTCTCGCAGGGGCAGGAATTGGAATTGGGACAATTTTTGGCAACTATCTTGCAGGAGCTTTAAGAAATCCAAGTGCGGCACAATCACAATTTCCAAATTTGTTATTAGGTTTTGCATTAGCAGAAGCTACTGGACTTTTTGGTCTTGTTGTTGCGCTTATACTATTGTTTGTTCTTTAAACGACTGAAAAGTAATGCCTCAGCTTGATTTTTCAACTTTTTTACCACAAATTTTTTGGCTTTTTATAAGCCTTTCTTTTTTGTACATTGTTTTGTCACGATATGCTCTTCCAAGAGTTTCCGATGTTATTGAAGAAAGGAAAGATATTATTGCGCAGGATATAGACTCAGCTAAAGAATATTCTGCAGAATCTGAAAAAGCTACTGAAGAGCTAAATTTAAAGTTATCTGAGGCTAAAGTAAGTTCACAAAATTTAATCAACAAATCACTTCAGGATATAAAAGAAGATAATGAAATAAAAAAAAGCAGCTTAATAAAGGAAATAAATAATGAAATTTTAGAAGCTGAGGGTGAGATCAAAGAAAAAAAAGAAACTGCTCTCGCTGAAATATCCTCAATTTCTGAAAACTTAGCTATTGAAATGCTTGAAAATTTATCTGTTGGTGAAATTGATAAAGGAAAGATAGCTGCTTTATCTAAAATGGATAATTAGGTGTAATTCAAATGTTTGATTCAAGTTTTTTTGTAGCTATTTCATTTTTAATCTTTGTTGGTTTGGTAATCTATATGGGTTTACCAAGAATTATTATATCTTCTCTTGATAAAAGGTCTGAGGATATTCAGAAAGAATTAGATGAAGCAAGAAACCTAAGGGAGGAAGCACAAAAGATACTAGCTAAAGAAAAGAAGAATTTAGACAAAGCCGAGGAAGAGTCTAAAAATCTAATAAAGAAAGCCAAACAGCAAATTGCTGAAATGACAAAAAAAGCTGAAGAAACCCTTAAAGAGGATATTGAAAGAAAGAAGAAAATAGCAGAACTTAAAATTGAACAGGCTCAAACTGAAGCTTTAAACGATGTTAAAGCCAGAGTCGCAAATCTTTCATTTGAAATAACAAAGAATTATTTAAGTAAAAATTTAGACAAAAAAATTTCCAAATCTATACTAGATGACAGTATTTCAGAAATTAAAAAAAATCTCTAATATTTATTCTTCTAATCTATCAATTATTTCTATTAAATTACATGGTTTATGCCTGATATCTAATTGATTTATTAAAATCTCATCCCATGCGTCTTTTACAGCCCCTGGAGAGCCAGGGAGGCAAAAAATGTACGTATTATCAATTATTCCTGCAGTTGCACGAGATTGAATAGTTGATGTTTTAATTTTTTGAAATGATATCAGGTGAAAAATAGTTGAAAACCCATCTATTTTTTTTTCAAATAAATCCTCTATAGCGTCAGGTGTTACATCTCTTCCCGTAAGGCCAGTTCCACCGGTTGTTATTATTGCATCAATTTCTTTATTTTCTGACCATTCTGTAATTTTATTTCGAATAGATTCTTTATCATCCTTTGAAATCTCATAATTAATAATATTATGACCAGCTTCTTTAGCTTTAGTAAACAACAAGTTACCTGATATATCATCATCTTTTTTCCTGCTATCAGATACAGTTAAGATACAAATATTTATTGGAATAAATTTTTTATCTTCGACTACCTCTATCTCATAGTTTTTTTTCTCTAAGGGATAACCTCTATAAAGAAGTGTATCATCTGTATTATCAGGTTTTTCTGAATTATTAGGTTTATCTTCGCTAGTGCTTTTATAAATAATCAAGATTAATGTTGTTGTCATAATTAATGCAAATAAAACCCAACTGTAAGTCAGTACTAATCCGCTCATTTTATATTACCTATTGATGATTTTTATTATTTGTTAAATGTATTAGGGTTTATTATCCTGAATCTTATTATTTAGCAATAATATATCTTTCATCACTAATGATTTGCTAGTTGGTCTTCTTAATAAATAAGCAGGATGAAAGATTGGTAAAGCTGGGATTTCTAATTTTTTATCCTTATAAGTATGCCATTCTCCCCTCAATTTTGTAATACCAAGGTCTTTATCTAAAATTGATTTAGCTGCGATTGAACCAACAAGAACTAAAATATCAGGTTTTACAAGCTCTATATGTTTTTTTACTAAAGGTAGACATTGTTTAATTTCTTTTGTAGTTGGATTCCTATTACCTGGAGGTCTCCATGGTATTATATTAATTATATAACAATTTTTTCTAGTTATATTAATAAAATCCAATATCTTATCGAGTAGCTTACCTGACCTTCCTACAAATGGTTTACCTTCTATATCTTCTTGATTACCAGGAGCTTCTCCAATTAGCATTATTTTTGATTCACTGTTGCCATCACAAAATACAGTTGATCTAGCAGTATTTTTGAGTTCACATTTATCATAATTTTCAATAAAAGACTTTAGCTCTTCTAGAGTTTTTATTTCTGATAAATCATTGTAATCATTGGTAATTTTATTGTCTTCTAAACCAGATTTATTAAAATCTTCATTTATATTTGATTTTATGGTTTCTGTTACGCCTAATTCAATTTGGAATTTAAGATCATCTATTTTTTTTTCAAAACTTTTTATCATCTTTTGGTGAATCTCTATATAGAATATTATCTGATATTATTAGATGCGACAATAATGTTAAGGGTTTAAAAAATGAAAAAAAGTATTATTTATAGGTTATAAGGTAATAAATGAGCAATAAACCAGTCAATGAACTTAATGAACAGCAAGGTCAGGTTCTAGATTCTTCAAATAGAGAATCTATGGAATATGATGTTTTAATTGTTGGAGCTGGGCCTGCAGGTCTATCTGCGGCAATAAAAATAAAACAATTAGCTCAAAAAAGTAATTCAGATATTTCTGTTTGTGTACTCGAGAAAGCAAGTGAAATTGGTGCTCATATATTATCTGGCGCAGTTATCGAAACTAGTGCTCTTGATAAACTTTTACCTAATTGGAAAGAAATGGATAGCCCAATTAAAACAAAGGTTAAAAAGGATAAACTTGCATACTTAGGTAAGAATTGGTCAATAAATTTTCCCCAGTTTTTACTTCCCCCTATGATGAAAAATCATGGAAATTATATAGTAAGTCTTGGAAATGTTTGTAAATGGCTAAGTGAAGTTGCAGAAAACCTAGGTGTTGAAGTTTACCCTGGCTTTAGCGCTGCTGAAGTTCTTATTGATGATAATGCGAAAGTTTATGGTGTTGCCACAGGCGACATGGGTGTTTCCAGAGATGGTTCAGCTAAAGATTCCTGGGAATCAGGAATGGAGCTTCATGCAAAATATACTCTTTTCTCAGAAGGAGCTAGAGGATCTCTTTCAAAATTCTTAATTGATAATTTTAATCTTTCTGAAGACAAGGATCATCAAAAATACGCAATCGGAATTAAAGAATTGTGGGAGATAAAAGATGAAAACCATCAAGAAGGCCTAGTTGAGCATTCAATGGGTTGGCCCTTAAGCGATGGAACAGGGGGAGGTTCATTTCTTTATCATTTTGGACAAAATCAAATTTCAATTGGTTATGTTGTTCATCTTAATTACACTAATCCTTATGTTTCTCCATTTGATGAATTTCAACAGTATAAGACCCATCCTTCAGTTAAAAAAGTTTTGGATGGAGGAAAAAGAATATCATACGGAGCAAGAGCAATAACTGCAGGGGGCTATCAATCAGTCCCAAAATTATTTTTTCCAGGGGGTGCGTTAATAGGTTGTTCTGCGGGATTTTTAAACTATCCAAAAATAAAAGGAACCCATAATGCCATGGAGTCAGGTATTCTTGCTGCTGAATCTATAGTTGAAAACTTTGTTAATGAAAATCAAACTGAAGATTTATCAAATTATCAGGAAAAATATGAAAAAAGCAAAATAGCAAAAGAGTTAAAGAAGGTTCGAAATGTTAAGCCATTTCAATCCAGGTATGGAGTTCTTTTAGGTACTATTTTAAGTGGTTTAGATATGTGGTTAAATACTTTTGGAATTACATTACCTTTCACACTTGGTCATATTAAACCTGATTATAAAACACTACGAAAAGCATCTGAATGTAAGGAAATAATATACCCAAAACCTGATGGTGAATTTTCTTTTGATAAACTATCTTCAGTTTTTCTTTCAAGCACCAATCATGAAGAAGATCAACCAGCTCATTTAACATTAAAAGATAGCAATATACCAATTAAAGTGAATCTGGTTGAATACGATGAGCCTGCACAAAGATACTGTCCTGCAGGAGTTTATGAGGTTCTCGCATCTGATGAGAATAGTGAGCCAGTTTTTCAGATAAATGCACAGAATTGTGTGCATTGTAAAACTTGCGATATAAAAGATCCTTCACAAAATATTAATTGGGTTGTACCTCAAGGTGGAGAAGGCCCTTTATATGGTGGTATGTAATTATTGATGCAAGTCATTGAAAAAGCCCATGCTAAAGTTAATATTTCTTTAAATTTAACAGGTCAAAAAGATCATAATCTTCATTATCTTGTTAGCATGATCTGTTTTTGTGATTTCTATGATACGATATCAATAGAAGATTCTAAGGAATTTAAATATGTTATCAATGATGATGTTAAGTTTAATAAGCCAGATCTAATCTTGAAAACAATAAAATCTTTGTCAAAAGAAATTGGTAGAGATTTGCCTCCATTTAAAATTACCTTAAATAAACAAATACCTGTAGGGGCCGGCCTTGGTGGTGGTTCTGCTAATTCTGCAGCTACTTTAAGGGCAATTGATAGATTCTTTAATCTCAATCTTACTTATGATCAGAAAGTATTAATTGGTAATAAAATCGGTTCTGATGTTCCTAGTTGTATTGTATCTAAACCTTTAATTTTATCAGGATATGGCGATCAAATTCGTCTATTAGATGGGTTAAATGATAAGGATATTATTATAATTTATCCCAATATTAGCGTAAGTACTAAAGAAGTATTTAATAATGTAGATATCAATTTAATTGAAAAAAAAGACAGCCATAAACTTGAAAAACAAATAGAAGATAGTATTGAGTTTTATAATGATGGTAATAATTTTGATAAATTATTTTCTAATGATTTGCAAAGTTTAGTTCTTAAAAAATACCCTGTTATCAAAGATGTTATAAGCTGCCTTACAAAGGTAGGTTCTTCTTTTGTATCTATGACAGGATCTGGTTCTGCATTTTTTGGATTTTTTGAAGAGTCTTCAATAGATCAAGCTTATAAAAAAATTAATAATTTGAACAAGGATTGGATAATTATTAAGTGTAAATTAATGGGATCTAATAATAGAAAAATCAACAAGCTTCATTAATGCCGCTTTAAACTCTGTTTCTGGAAATATTGCGAGCGCGTCTTTAGCAACTCTTCCATGTTGCTTTGCTTTAGAAAGCGTATCATTAATTGTGTCATACTGATTTATTATTTTTATTGCTTTCTTTAAAAGATCTTTATTTCTAATTTTATTATTAAATGAGTTTTCTAAGAATTCTCTTTCAGAGACATTACCTCTTCTATATGCAAGAATAATAGGAAGAGTAACTTTACCTTCAAAAAAATCATCACCTATATTTTTACCTAATATTTTTTTATCACCACTATAGTCTAATGCGTCATCTTTTAATTGAAAAGCAATACCTAGATTCTTACCGAATGAAATTAGCGCATTAATCTCTTCTTCTTTTGACTCTGCAATAAGTGCGCTAACTACGCAAGCAGTTGAAAATAATTCGGCTGTTTTAGCTTCAATTATATGCATATACTGATCTTCAGTAGTTTTAATATTATCTGAGGCAATGAGTTGCATAACCTCACCTTCAGCTATCTTTGCTGATGCATTTGATAAATTATTTAAACATTCCAATGATTTAGTTTCAACCATAAGTTGAAAGGCTTTACCAAGAAGAAAATCACCAACCAGAATACTAGATTTATTATCCCAAACAATATGAGATGCTGATTTTCCTCTTCTAAAATCGCTATCATCCACTACATCATCATGTAAAAGAGTAGCAGTGTGCATTAATTCAACTGCCGCTGCTAATTTAATATGCATATCGCCTTTGTATTCACATATTTTAGAAGTTGTAAGTGTAAGGATGGGTCTTAATCTTTTACCTCCAAGCTCTATAATATGGTTTGACACATCAGGAATCCTATCGACCTGACTTATGACTTGTTCATTTATTAAATTATTTACTCTAACGAAATCGTTTTCAATTAATGCCAATAGTTTTTGAATAGGCTCTTCGTCTTTATATTTGTTTTTTACTAATTTAATTACATTTCCCATATTTTCTTATATTTTAGAATTTATCTATGATCAAAGAAAATTCTAAAAATAAATTTCTTGGAGGTAAGCTTACTATTCTTCAGCAAAGAGAGGGGTTTAGAGCAGGCCATGATTCTGTTTTATTGGCCTCTTCAATTCCAGCTAAAAAAGGAGATAAATGTTTGGAGTTAGGTATAGGTACTGGAGTTGTCTCTTTATGTTTAATGAAAAGAGTTTCTGGTTTATCTGTAATAGGAATTGATAATGATAAAGATTCTATAAAACTCTTAAAAGAAAATATCTCTTTGAATGGATTTGACGATTATATTTCATTTATTAAAGGAGACCTTAATGGCGGAAGTAATAAATTTAAAAATTTAAAAAGACATAGCTTTGATCATATTTTTTCTAATCCACCTTTTTATGAGAAAGGTGAGATTGTTTTACCTAAAAATAAAAACAAGAGAAATGCATATTATAGTGAAAAAGATTTCATTAATAATTGGATTAAATTATCTCTTACTTTTGTTAAGAGCAAGGGCACTATAACATTTATAAATCATATGAAAAATTTTCCTGATATTTTATCGCTTTTTATGAATTCGATGGGTGATGTGACAGTTATTCCAATTTTTACAAATGTTGAAAAACCTGCAACACGCTTTTTAATAAGCGGCGTTAGAGATTCAAAAAAACCACTTAAATTGAAAAGAGGATTAATTTTAAACACTAGAAATGGTAAAACTCCAAAAAAAATTGAGAATATTTTGAGACATGGTAAGCCATTATAATCAATGACTTTATTACTATTTTTTAAGACAGAATTACTATAATAAAAAATATAGACATTGGAGGTGTCAGTGACCGCAAAAAAAATGGAAGAATTAGTCTCTCTGTGTAAAAGAAGAGGATTCATTTATCAAACTAATGAATTATATGGCGGAATGCAAGGTGTATATGACTATGGTCCATTAGGCGTTGAATTAAAAAATAATCTAAAACAAGCTTGGTGGAGCTCTATGGTCTATGAGAGAGATGATATAGAGGGCTTAGACTCTTCAATATTAACTCATCCAAATGTTTTGAGATACTCTGGTCACGAAGAGACTTTCACTGACCCACTTGTAGATTGTAAGGACTGTAAATCAAGGTTTAGAGCCGATCATATCGATAATAATAAATGTCCTTTATGTGGTTCAGAAAACTTAACTGATCCTAGGCCTTTTAATCTTATGTTTAAAACAACAATTGGGCCTGTTGATGATGGAAGTAGTTTTGCATACTTAAGGCCAGAAACCGCTCAACAAATTTTTACAAATTTTAAGAATGTAGTTGATTCAACATCAAGAACATTACCTTTTGGAATTGCCCAAATTGGAAAGGCTTTCAGAAATGAAATAACTCCAAGAAATTTTATTTTTAGAGTAAGAGAATTTGAACAAATGGAATTAGAGTTCTTTGTAGAGCCTGGCAGTGATGAGGAATGGCATCAAAAATGGGTTGATGAAAGAGTCAGTTGGTGGGAAAGACAAGGAGTGGATAAAAGTAAATTAGAAATTATTGATGTTGATCAAGAAGATTTATCGCATTATTCAAAAAAAACAGTTGATATAATGTATGAATTTCCTCATGGGCTTGAGGAATTAGAAGGTATCGCAAATAGAACTGATTTTGATATAGGATCACACACTAAAAATCAGAAAGATTTTGAAATAAATGCCGATGTTATAAAAAATGATGACTCAGTAACAAAATTAGCAATTCAAGATAAGATTAATAATACATGGACTATACCTTATGTAATTGAGCCATCGGCAGGAGTTGATAGAGGATTTTTAGCTGTATTAAACGAGGCCTATAAAATTGAGAAGCTAGAAAATGGTAAAGAGAGAACTGTTCTATCGTTAAAATCTCACTTGTCTCCTATAAAGGCTGCGGTTATTCCTTTAAAAAGAAATAATCAAGATTTAGTTAACAAAGCAGTAGAATTAAAAAAGCAATTGCAGTCAATCGGCTTAGGAAGAGTAGTGCTTGATAATGCAGGAAATATTGGGAAAAGTTATAGAAGACATGATGAGGTTGGAACACCAATGTGCATAACAATTGACTTTGAAACATTAGATGATAATTCTGTTACAATAAGAGATAGAGATACTATGGAGCAAAAAAGAATTAAATTAGATGAAATTTCTGATTTTTTTGTCAAAAATCTCTAATAAATTGAAATGACAAAATATATACACGCTTTTTCAGATCCCATAACTGATGAAATTGACCAATCGTTGATAGGTAATAAAGGCTATAATCTGTGTTTAATGTATGGAATGGATTTACCTGTTCCTGAAGGTTTTATAATTAATGCAAAGGCCGCAAAAGAATTT
>CACANC010000022.1 GCA_902533755.1 uncultured PS1 clade bacterium | reverse complement strand
AGATTACCCGACGAAACGGTTAAAGCCCTTGTAGATAAAGGATTATTTCGATTTGCTCTTCCAAAAGAATTAGGCGGAGATGACGCAACTATTTGTGAAACTATTGAAGTATTAGAAGCTATTGCAGCTATAGATGGTTCTGTTGCTTGGAATGTTATGATTGGGTCAGAAATTAATGCAATGGTTGCAGGCGGTATGGACCCTGAACTTGCAAAAGAAGTTTATCTTGAGAATCCTGGTGTAATTATGTGTGGCGGAGGTGGTCCAGGAAGTACTCCACCAAAAGCTGTTAAACAAGATGATGGAAGTTATAGGATTTGGGGGGAAACAACCTTTCAAAGCGGATGTAATCAGGCTGAATGGTGCTTAATGGCTGCGCCAATTTATGAAAATGATGAGCCTGTGCTAAACGAAAATGGAATGCCTAATGTTCGTTTATGGTTTTTAAATAAAAGTGAATGGACAATTAAAGATACTTGGGATGTTGCGGGTATGAGAGGTTCAGGAAGTCATAATGTAGTAGCTGAGGGCGCTCTTGTGCCTGAGAGATTTGTTCCTGTTCAACTTTTGACAATGCCTGCACATTATCCGAATCCTGTTTATAGAGTTCCTACTGCCTTGAGGTTGGCATATAACAAAGCTGCTGTCGCAATAGGAGTTGCAAGAGGTGCAATTGATACTTTTGTTGATTTAGCTCAAAATAAAATTCCAATGCTTTCTGTAACAACAACGCGTGAAAAACCAATCGCACAATATCGTATTGGTGAAGCAGAAGCTAAATTAAGAGCCGCAAGAGCTTTTCTAATGGAATCTATGCGAGCTGTTGAAGACGAACTTGAAACAGGTCTAGAAAAACCTTCACCATCTGTAACCCACATAGGAAGACTTGCATGTACATATGCTGCAAATGCTTCAATGGAAGTTACTGATGCTATTCATATAACTGCTGGAACTAGCGGTATGCGTATGCATAGTCCCTTAGAAAGAAAATTAAGAGACTCGCATGCATGTGCTACACATCGTTGGGTTGCACATCCTTTATATGAAGATCTTGGTAAGATTTTCTTAGGTGTTGAAGCTTCTCCTGAATTTACTGGTGAAGACTAAAAGTTAAATAACTAACTTATTTACCTATATTTTTTTCGATTATGTTGGTTTTTAGACCATCTAGTGATTTTGTATTGCTTGATTCCCAGTATGATCTAATACCTTTTTCTCCTGCAACCTTATTGGATTTATCTAAGATATCTCTTTCCTTTTTGAATTCGTATTCAGGAACAGCCCATCCACAGGATGTTTGGACAAGCTCTATCGAGAGATCAAATATTTGTCTTGATCCCTCAGAATAAGGAAATAAATCAATAAATTCTTTCCATTCTTTATCTAAATGGTGAATAACTTTTGCCTGTCCATAAATTCTAAGAATAAGAGCTTTTCCTTCAAAAGCATTCATCATAAGTGTCATTCTAGGGTTTTCTTGAACATGTGCAGCCGTTTCGTTGCCGCTACCTGTCAGGTTCATCCATAAAATTCTATTATTTTCAACTACCCTTAAGCTATCTAAACCTTTAGGTGAAAGATTTATAGTGCCTTCTGCAACCCCGGTAGCAACAAAGAATACCTTCTGATCTTTAATAAAATCTATGTGGTCTTCCGTTAATTGATCAAATAATTCCATAATTGTATTTTATATTATCATTAGATCTGTGGAAATACCAATTTCAACATCATTCAAAGTGTAATAAAGATACAAATCATCAGAACTGGTTTGTACGGCATCTTGAGGTAAAGAAATTTCATCATTGCTATCGCCTTTAATCTTTAAGGTTTGAGAATTGACGGTAACAAAATCATCAGTATCGAGAGTTATGGTTTGTTTTTCACCATCAGTAAAATCATATCCCTCAAAATTTACAAAGGCTGTTCGGCATAAGGTAAAATCTTTTTCAGAATTGGGCGCTAAATCACATATAATCCAATCATAATCGGAGGTTTCTGAACCCCCATCAATACTCACTGAAATATTGGGATCAAGAGTTGTATAAGAAATATAAACAGTATCAGAACCCGCTCCAGCATTAACGATATCAGTTGCGAGAACATTACGAATTACATCATCACCAGCGCCTGTATTGATAGTATTTACTAGGGATGTATTTAATGTCACATCATCCGATCCATCGGAGCCAATATAGTTTTCAATAACAGTTGACCAACTGAGAATAAAAACATCTCCAGTTTTTAAAGAATCGTCACCAATGAATTCATCAAAATTTATACGCTCTTGATTAATACCAACTTCAGATACAGCTCCAGGATTGAGATCAATTTTCATATCCCAGTCATAATTAGAGAGATCGATCGTATCATTTCCTCCCATATCATGAAGTGTTTCGTAAATATTTTTATCTTCATTCCAACTATAAGTGTTATCACCAGCATTATAATTTTCTCTAAGACCATATTTATATCCAAGAGTTAAAATATCATCTCGAGCCCAATTTGGTTGATTTATATCATATGAATATAATGGTCCTCTCCCATCACTTGAATCTACCTGCACTAGATCATTTAACTTAAAATCATACTCTGGAACCACTGAAAAAGCACCAGAATCACTATACTTTGGTGTCCCTTCTGCATATTTATCTATATCTTTATCCCAAAATTCTGCATAGCCCATAACCGTAAAAAGACGATTTGCATAATAATATTCAGGATAATCATTTTGATCATAATCCTGAATAAAATCTTTATTAACAAAATGGTTAAATGGATGAGCTAAACCAAGGGAATGGCCTAATTCATGTCTTGCTGTTTTAGTGAACTCCCCTTGAGGACTGATTGTAAAATATGATGAGTCATCAAAAATTTCTGTTCGTTCAGTATGTAAAACAATATCTCCACGAGCTATACTCGGATAATATGCATAACTAACAGCACCACCAGTTGTTTCATAAAAACTAAATCTCATCTGTGCATCGTCGTAGTTATTTTCTTCAACCTCAATGAAGGTTATTTTAAATATTTCGGAGGTTCTTGCGAGAATCTCTCTTACCACATTTTTTGCATTATCATTAGGCGTCCATAGTGTATCGTTTTCAATAAAAGGATTAAAGAAACAAGTATCTAAAAATACTGAATAGCTATTTATAGGGATATCGCCTTTTTCAGTATTGGAAAAGGCATAAGTAATGAAGGTTTCATGATTATTCCATTCATCTTCTATTAATAAAGTACTATCCACATCAGGATTTGAATGCGTAAATCTCGTTTTGGTATTTAGTCCATTCATATATTTATTATCTGTGATATATGTTTCATCGGTTAAAACATGATCTTGTGTAATGAAGCTTCCAGAATCCGAATCTTCGTATTCAATAATTTTTAGGGTATGTTCAAAATCTTTACCGTTTGATTTATATGTAAAAGTAATTTCGAAGTCGTTATTTCGAACATCGGAGGTAACATCCCCTTTTATGGTAGTGTATGTAAAGACATCATTGTTAGAATCATTATCATCATTTCTTATATGATGTATAAATAGAATTTGATCACCATCATAATCGTATAAAGCTCCCTCTGAAAACTTTAAAAAATTTTCATCAATGTAAAATATTTCCCCTAAATATGCCTCAAAATTACTTTTAGAAGTTTTATAGTTGATTTTGACATCGTTTATTTTAGCTGATCCAGGATCAATGTTGAAATCTTTGAGATCTAAGAGAATATCACCAGCATTATCCTCTACAATAGAAATACTTGTAGAATTGGCAGTTGATTCAATAATTTTAGAGGATTGAGTTCTTGTAAACTCGTCATCTGATAGTTTGATTGTTACTGTTAAATCCTCATAACTATCTTCTTCATTTTCAAATGTATAACCATTAGAGTATTTAAAGTAAGCTCTAATTGTAACTTTTACTGAATTAGTTTCAGCGTTAGTTTCTCCGCCATCAACAACAAGTTTTGATCCATCTAATTTAATTTGGTCTCTGGTAGTATAAGGATAAGAATTATCTCTAATTTCATATTCTATAGTGTTTGGTGTTGTAGAATTAAATGCTTCAATCTTTTCTTGATAAGTGGAAATATCAGTGCTGTCATCAAATACTGAATCGATTCTTATAATATAACTCTGCCAAGTATCATCATCATCTTTCCACCATAATTTGATTTTTCGAGCGTTTTCGGTGCCAAAAAAAGTTTTTTCTTCACTAATGAAAAAACCTCCTAGTCTCTCTTCGACAGGAAGTCTTTCTTGTACTCTAATTACTTTAAAGTAATAACTTTCGCCATCACTATCAAAATAGGTTTCTGGCGAAAGATAAATAGCATTCGGCTCTATTTCAAGTCTATCATAGATATTGTCCAGGTAATTACTTGAGCCAATCTCTTCTGTTTGCCACCAAGTGTTAGAAGTTTCAGTACCCAAATACTGCCAAAATCGATAGGTAAAAATATCTTTATCATAAGTATAATCAGGATTGATACCTAGAAAGCTTGTATCAAAAATTTTGATACCTTTTTTATCTGCTCGTATGGCTATTGTGGCTTTTTCATAATCTTGATATAGCACTATCGAATCTAAACCTGACAGATCATCACGATTTGATAGATCTGTAGTAGATTCTGAAAAATCAGGAACTTCTGGAAGCGTAAGGTAACCTTCTAATTCGACTTCCAAGATTTCTGCAGATTGAACTGTTCTCGTTTCTCCAGAGAGAAGGGTTTGTAAATCTGTCTTTGTCTTTGTTTTTAATTCGTTAATCGTAACATTTGTGTTACCGCTCTGGGATCCTCTCGTTGGCAGAGAATCTATACCCATATATTCAGCAAATTCTGCATAAGTTTTACTAACTCCCAAAGTTCCACTTGTCAGATTTGCAGACAACTCGAAAGTAAATTTATCTGCTCCATTAATGGTAATTTCTGCACCGTTAGAAAGAGTGAGACGTGTGGCATTAGATGTGAAAAGGGATTCCGAAATTTTCAAACCATCTACTAATTGAACAGTATTTTTTCCTTCTGTATCAATAAGTTTAATTTCAGCATTTGCTTTGATCGTTTCTTCAGAAAGAATATAGGTATCATCACCCGAAAGTCCTCTATACGTAGTGCCATCTTCAGATGTTACAATAATATTATTGCCGGAATTAAAGTTTAAAGTTGTTTTTACTGAAGTATTTGTATCTTGAGTGCTTGGTCTATAACCTTGAGGACCTGATGCGTCATCTGGTCCAAAATCTCGATATTCTTCTGGGCTTATATGGAAGTTATCCCTACCAGTTATGTCACACATTAAGCACATTGTTCTTATTTTCCCATGTGGTAATTGATATTACTATTTTTAATCTGGATAAGTATCAGGAGATTGAAATTTATAACCTTCTTGCTCCAATAGTTTTGCAAGCCCTATAGTTTTAAGATCACCGTATTGAGGGCCTATTATTTGAATTCCAATTGGCAGTCCTTTTTCACTTAAGCCAGTTGGAATAATCGTTGAGGGAAGGTAACTTGCGATAGCTAAACCTGCCCAGAAAATTTGCTCAAAATATGGTCTTTCATCATTATCTACCATTACTGTTCTATCACCGAAGGCACCGTGGTCATGTTCTATGGCATCTGTAGCCATTATAGGCGCAATAACCGCATCATATTCTTTGAAAAACTCATGCCAAGCCCATCTCAAATGCGTCCTTTTTTCATTGGCAATATTATAATCGCGAAGAGAAGAAAGCTGTTTTTTTAATGTATAGGAAGATTGACTATCATGGGTTGGATCTAAAGTTGTTGATTTATTATTGTCAGAAGAGTCTAACTCTTCAAATTTATCTAGTAATTTTTGATAATCTTCTTCTGAGCTTCTTGAGGCCATAGTAGGGTGAAGAAGTGATGCATAAGTATCCATGGATTCTACAATATCAAAATCAGGTTTGGCTTCAAAATCTACGATACCTTTATTAGATGTTATTGTTTCTGCCACATTAGTTACGCGATTTTGAGTTTCTTGATTTACAGGAGCAAAATCTTCATTAACCCATGCTGCAATTTTATATTCTTTTAAAGATGTTTTATTTGGTTTTTCTAAATCCATTTTCAAACCTGCTCCATCAATTTCATCTGGGCCACCCATTACTAGAACGCCTGTTTCAAGATCTTGAGCGCTTCTGCCTAAAGGGCCAATAACAGTTAAATCAGATTGAGCTAAAACATTTGGTGCCGCATGCCCCCTTGGCGGTAAGAGGCCCCATGTTGGCTTATGACCGAAGACTCCACAAAAATGTGCAGGATTTCTTATTGATCCTCCAATATCAGAGCCCGTCTCAAAGCCCGTCATTCCTGATGCTAATGCAGCTGCAGATCCACCAGATGATCCTCCAGGGCTTCTAGTTAAATCCCAAGGGTTATTTGTAGTACCATAAATTTCATTATAGCTTTGAAAATCTGCGAGATTGTAAGGAACATTTGTTTTTCCAAAAATAACTGCACCCGCATTTTTTAGTCTTTCTACAGATAGAGCATCTTTGCTTGCAACATTATCTTTTAAGGCTGGATTACCTCTTGATGTAACTGTTCCAGCAAGATCATAAGAATCTTTAATTGTCATTGGAACGCCATGTAATGGGCCTAAAGTATTACCCTTACTTAGTTCTTCATCAGCTTTTAAAGCTGCTTTCTTAGCTTTCTCATAATCTTTGACAATAATAGCATTGATATCTGAATTATATTTTTCAACTCGTGAAATATAATAATCCAATAACTCAACACTGCTTATTTCTTTATCTTTAATTAGCTTTGCTAGCTGATCTGCTGATTTATACGCTATCATAAAACTCTCCCGCATTTACTATAGTGAAAATAGTAAGCATCAGAAAGTAAATATTATGATTAAATTTGAAGGTCTTCTTTAGATATAATTATTCCATCTTCATCGGCATATATATAATTACCTTCAGATATATTTGTATCAGCGAAATTGAGATCAACACCGAATTCACCACCATCATTTTTATTTGATTTTTTTGGATTTGAATTCAGGGCCTTTACACCAATTTTTTCTTCTTTAATTTCAAGTTGATCTCTAATGCAGCCGTTTACAATTATTCCTGACCAATTATTTTGATTAGCTAATGCTGCTAGGTTTCCACCCAATAAGGCACAATTAAGAGATGCTTGACCATCAATAACCAGAACATGGCCATTACCTTCAGATTCTAATGCTACTCTAACTTTAGTGTTATCGTCTAGGGTTTTAATGGTCTTTACTTTGCCACTAAAAGATTTAACACCGCCATAATCTCTAAAAAGAGGTTTTAGAATTCTTACTGAGTCAGAATATTTATCACTTATATCAGCTGTTGGTAGCATAAATGCTCACTATTCAGCTGCATCAAACTGATCTGCTTCTGTTGAGTCACCTAGTGCAGTTGTTGAAGACTCACCACCTGCTGAAGCTTCCGAAACTAGGTCAAAATAACCTGTACCAACTTCTCTTTGATGCCTTGTAGCTGTGTAACCATCTTTTTCTGCAGCAAATTCAGCTTGTTGAAGTTCACTATAAGCACCCATACCTCTATCTCTAAAGTCAGAGGCCAATTGGAACATTCCATAGTTAAGTTGATGAAAACCAGCTAATGTCACAAATTGATATTTGAAACCCATTTTACCTATTTCTTCTCTAAATTTAGCTATCGTTCCAAGATCTAAATTCGCATTCCAATTGAAACTGGGTGAACAATTATAAGCTAACATTTGATCAGGGAATTCTTTTTTTACTGCATCAGAAAATGCTTTTGCTACTTCCAGGCTAGGTATTGATGTTTCCATCCATATTAAATCTGCATAAGGTGCGTAAGCAATAGCCCTCTTAACACAGTTATCAAATCCACTGTCATCTTTTAATCTATAAAAACCTTCAGGAGTTCTGTCATCATAATCTATAAATTCATGATCTCTTTCATCTGCATCAGATGTGATAAGTTTAGCGCTCTCTGCATCTGTTCTTGCAACAATTAATGTTGGGACTCCACATACATCAGCAGCTAATCTTGCTGCATTTAAATTTCTCACATGTTGTTTTGTTGGAATTAAAACTTTACCTCCCATGTGACCACATTTTTTCTCAGATGCAAGCTGGTCTTCATAGTGAACACCTGATGCACCTGCTTCAATATATGCTCTCATAATTTCGAAACAGTTTAAAGGACCTCCAAAACCAGCTTCAGCGTCTGCCACAATTGGAGCAAACCATTCTCTTTGGGCTCCGCCTTCAGAATGTTCAATTTGATCGGCTCTTTGTAAAGTTCTATTGATTTTTCTTGCTAATTCTGGACCAGAGTTAGCAGGATATAAGCTTTGGTCAGGATAAGTAGAACCAGCTGTATTATTATCTGCAGCTACCTGCCATCCAGACAAATATATGGCCTTAAGACCTGCTTTAACCATCTGCATTGCTTGGTTACCTGAAAGTGCACCTAAAGAAGAAACCTGGTCCTCTGAATGAAGTAAATCCCATAATCTGTTTGCACCTCTTGTAGCTAGAGTATATTCGATAGGAAAGGAACCCCTTAATTGTTTAACATCATCTATTGAATAAGGTCTTTCAATACCATCATAACGACCTTTTGGTGCTGATGGGACTAAATCATAGAAACTTTTTGTCATATTTTTTCCTTTCAAAAAATGCTAAGAAGACACTATTTCTTCATAAGCAGGAAGTGTCAAGAATTCTTCGCAAACTGGAGATATAGACATTTTTTCAAATATTTCAACAGCTTTTTCATATTTGCCTTTTGCCCAAACATCATCTCCAAGGACATTTTTTAAATTATCTATTTCACTAGTTAAAATATCTTTAAATAATTCCTCATTAACCGTTCTTCCGTCATCAAGTTTTGTTGCATGTTTCAACCATTGCCATATTTGTGCTCTTGATATTTCTGCTGTCGCTGCGTCTTCCATTAAGTTGTACAAAGGTACAGCTCCACGACCCGCTAACCACGCTTCGATATATTGAACGCCGACCTTAATACATTCACGCATTCCTTCTTCAGTTCTTTGACCTTTATGCACTTCTAGTAAATCGTCTTGAGTAATTGTTACATTATCAAGAGAAACATCTAACTGATTATCACCAGATAACTGATTATCAAAAATTTCCATTGCCACAGGAACTAATCCTGGATGTGCTACCCATGTCCCGTCATGACCATTATTAACTTCTCGTTCCTTATCATTTCTTACTTTTTCAAATGCTTTGTCATTTTCTTCATCATTATTTTTTACAGGTATTTGAGCAGCCATACCTCCCATAGCGAAGGCACCTCTTTTGTGACAAGTTTTTATTAATAGTAACGAATAGGAGTTTAAAAAAGCATCCCCCATGATAACTTGTGAGCGGTCTGGAAGAATATAGTTCGGATTTAAAGCTAATCTCTTAATATAGCTAAATATATAATCCCAACGACCACAGTTTAAACCAACTATGTGATCTTTTAACTCATATAATATCTCATCCATTTGAAATGCTGCAGGTAATGTCTCAATTAAAATTGTTGCTTTGCAAGTGCCATTTTCAATACCTAGTTTTTCCTGTGCATACACAAACACTTCATTCCATAATCTTGCTTCTAGATATGTTTCCATTTTTGGTAGATAGAAATAAGGACCTGTTCCATTCTCTTTTAATTTTTCATGATTATGAAAAAGGTAAACAGCAAAATCAAATATACCACCTGAAATTCTTACGCCATCAATTTCAATATGAGCTTCCTCAAGATGCCAACCCCTTGGTCTGACAATTAATACAGCAGGATCTGGATTCAATTTATATTCTTTTCCATTATTTGGATCGAGAAAATCAATTTGACCTCTCCAACGATCATATAGATTAATTTGGCCATTAATAACATTATTCCAAGTTGGCGACATAGAGTCTTCAAAATCAGTCATAAAAGTCTTTGCACCTGAATTAAGAGCGTTAATAACCATTTTACGATCAACTGGACCTGTAATCTCTACTCTTCTATCTTGTAAATCCTTTGGTATTGGAGCTACTTTCCAATCTGAATTTCTCACTTCCTCAGTTTCAGGAGGAAAATCAGGTAATTCCCCAGCATCATATTCTTTTTGTTTTTCATCTCTTATTTTAAGTAATTCTTTTCTTTTGTGACCAAAGTTTTGTTCTAAATCATAAATAAATTCAAGGCATTCTTTTGTAAGAACTTTTTCAATTCCAGGTACGCTGGTATCAAGAATTTCCATGCCTTCAGGTGTATTAATCATATTCTTTTCCATAATTTTTCCTATAGATTATATAACACAGATAATTTGATGATGTTATATTAATGAATCTATTTATAAAGGTATAGTGATGACTTCAGATAATAAAAAAAAGATAAAAGCTGAACGTCCCAGAGGATTTGAAGATCTCTCTGGAGAAGATCTTTTATTGCTAGAAAAAATCACATCGACAATTGAGAAAACATATAAATTTTATGGATTTGAAAAATTAGAAACTAGTATTGTTGAACTTTCAAATGTAATTGGCTCTTTTTTACCTGATCAGGATAGACCTAATGAAGGTGTTTTTTCTTTTGAGGATGATGATAGCAGATGGTTGTCACTAAGGTATGATTTAACATCTGGTTTAGCTCGCTATGTGGCTGAAAATTATGATGCCTTGCCTAAACCTTATAGAAGATATCAATCTGGTTGGGTTTTTAGAAATGAAAAACCAGGTCCAGGTAGATTCCGTCAATTCATGCAAGTGGATGCTGATACAGTAGGAAGCAAAAACCCATTAGCAGATGCTGAAATGTGCATGATATTTTCAGATGTTTTTGAAAATATAGGAATTCAAAGAAATGACTATTTAATAAGATTGAATAATAGAAACTTGTTAGACGCTCTATTAGAGCAATTTGGACTAAATTCTATAAATGACTCTGATCAGTATTTAACTGTTATGCGCTCTATAGATAAACTTGATAGATTAGGTTTTTCAGGTGTTACTGAGCTCCTTGGAAAAGGTAGAAAGGATAAATCAGGCGATTTCACAAAAGGCGCAGAGCTTAAGACTGAACAAATAGATAAAATAATTAATTTCTTAAAGCAGGGTGATAAGAGTCAAAAGACAGATAGACAATCTGCACTAGAAAAATTAGAAAAGGATTTTTGTGATAGTGATAAATTCTCTGAAGCAGTTATCGAGCTATTGGCTATTTCAGATATCTTAGATGGCGCAGGGTACAATGAAGATAGAGTTGCTATAGACCCATCAGTAGTAAGGGGATTAGGATATTACACAGGGCCAGTTTATGAAGCAGATCTTATTTTCCCAAAAAATAATGACTTACAAAACTTTGGTTCTGTTGGAGGGGGAGGTCGTTATGACAGTCTCGTAGAAAGACTGAAAGGAGTAAAAGTTCCAGCTACAGGAATTTCAATAGGTGTGAGTAGATTAATGACAGCCCTAAAACTTTTGGATCAAAAAGTTAATAACAAAAGTAATATTGATGTTGTTGTTTTGTTAATGAACAAAGATGATCAAGTTTATTATTTTAACTTAGCTTCAAAACTTAGAGATGAAGGTTTATTAGCAGATTTATATGTTGGCGATGGAAGTATGAAAGCCCAATTAAAATATGCTGATAAAAGAAATGCCAAAATTGCTTTAATTATAGGTGATGATGAAATAGAGAATAACACCGTAACAATTAAAGATTTAAATAAAGGTGCAGAATTATCTAAAGATATTAGTAAAAATGAAGAATGGCGATCAAGTAAAGACACTCAAGTGAATGTCCCTCAATCTGAAATGATTAAGATGATAAAGTCTATTTTATCTAAAAGTTCATAAAATATGAAATAATATATTGATTTAATAAAATATTCATATTATATGAATAATTCTTATGAATAAGTCTGTAAATAACATAATTGATGCGCTTGGAGGAACTACCAAACTAGCGAATTTACTTGGAGTTAATCCATCTGCTGTCTCTAATTATAGGCAAAAAGGTTTTCCTGCTAGATTGCATCTTAAAATCATTGCTTTATGTGAAGAATTTTCTATACCGATTGATAATGATTTTATTGATAAGTCTAAGATACCTCTCAAAGTTATAAAGTCTAATGCCAATGAATTTCTTACCCATAAGTCAAATTCAATTATGTCATCGCTTTCCTCAGATGGATATCAATTAATTGATCCGCCTATATTGGTTCCTGCAGATAAAGTTATCGATAGGCTTGGTGAAACTATTGTTGATAGACTATATATTTTTTCTCAAAAAGATGGAGTTAGATTGTGCTTGCGGCCTGATTTAACGATACCTACTTGTCTGTATTATTTGGATCAAGGTTTTGGCGGAGAAAAAAAACTATACTCATACTTTGGTAAGGTATTTCAATTTTACGATGAAGAAGAAAACGAACCTACTGAATTTACTCAAACAGGAATTGAGTCCATTGGTGATCAAGATTCACTACATGCTGATGTCGATGTTTTTGTTAAAATTTATAACGCTTTAAAGAAAGAGGGTATCAATAATTTTAAAACTTACTTTGGAGATGTTTCATTATTTCAAGAATTTATAAATGTTTTGGACATTCCTGATTTATGGAAAAAAAGTTTATTAGAAAAGTTTTGGAATGAAGAAGAATTTAAAGTTTTATTAGATGAGATAAGTAAAAAGAATATCAAAAACGATAAATTTGCTGAAAGAGTATACTCCCTAGATATAGATTTCGCATTAGAGTTGGTGAGAGGAACTATTAATTCATCAGACGGAAGTTTTTTTGCTGGAAGAAGCTTAGAGGAAATAACAGATCGATTAAGAAAAAAAGGTGAGTCATATTCTCTTAAGCCCCTCTCAGATTCTACGAAGAAATTAATAACTGAATTTCTTTCGATAAAAGACGAACCTTCACTGGCAATTAGTAAATTAAGGAAATTATGTAAGTCTCTAGACGGATCATTATTAAATAAGATTGATGAGGCTGAGAAAAGATTTGAAATAATCAACAGTTATGGAGTTGATTTTAAACACGCGGTTTTTAGTGCTGAAAATGGTCGAGATGTCGAATATTACTCTGGTTTTTTATATGATTTTGTTTGGAATAACAATAATGAGAGCATTTATATTGGGGGAGGTGGAAGATATGATGACTTAATAAAGTTATTAGGATCAGAAAATAGAATTCCAGCAGTTGGCGCAGCCTTAAATCTAAAAAAAGTTGAACGAATTTCACAAATCGAGAGTTTATAATGTCTAAAATCAAACTTGGCTTACCATCAAAAGGAAGAATACAGGAAGATATGAATAATTTTCTTGCCTCTGCCGGCATTGAGATTAAGAAAGATGGAGGTCAAAGAACATATGTAGGTAGCTTCAAAAATTTTGAAGGCTTTGAATTGAGATTTCTATCTGCAAATGAAATAGCAAAAGAATTAAACAATGGTAATCTTCATCTTGGCTTAACTGGTTTAGATCTTATAAGAGAATTAGATAGTAAAGAATCTAGCAATGTAATTTCTCTTCTTGAGCTAGGGTTTAGTAAAGCTGATGTCATTGCAGCAGTTCCTAATTCATGGATTGATGTATCAAACATGAAAGATCTTGCTGATGTATCTAGGGATTTTGTAAGACTTCATGACAGAAGATTGCGAGTGGCTACAAAATTTCAAAATTTAACAAGAAACTTCTTTATTAAGAATAATTTAAATAGCTTTAGAATAGTAGAAAGTATTGGGTCAACAGAAGGATCACCGTCTGCAGGAACTGCCGAAATGATTACTGACATTACTTCAAGCGGAAAGACCCTTGAAGAAAATAATTTAAAAATACTAGACGATGGAATTATCCTTAAAAGCGAAGCATGCATATTTGCTTCCATAAACGAAAAATGGAATGAAATAGAATTAGAAAATATTCAAAAATTCTTGCGAGTTTTATCAGCAAAATCTATGGCGATTTCTCATATAGAGCTAACTTTTAATTGTCATAAAAAAATTGATAATCTTGAATTAAATATCTTTAGAGAATATGAAGGGTTTTTTCTTAACAACTTTTTTGAAGCTGGTGATAATGTATCTTTAATAGTTCCTAATACAAATTCTTCATTATGTTCTGAGTATTTAATATCACTTGGTTATGGACCAATTAAAATTAATAAACCTGAATTCATCTATCAAAATAATAATAATGCTTGGAATAGACTTGCTTCAGTAATTTTTTAATCAAAAAAAAGGCCACCAAAGTGGCGGCCTTTAATTATAATATTTGTTTTGAAATTACATCATGCCGCCCATGCCGCCCATGCCGCCCATGCCGCCCATGTCAGGCATTGCTGGTGCAGCTGAACCTTTTGGCTCAGGCTTATCTGCTACCATTGCTTCTGTTGTAATTAATAAACTAGCAATAGATGAAGCATCTTGTAAGGCTGTCCTAACAACTTTAGTTGGATCAACGATACCTGACGCAACCATATCAACATATTTCTCATTTTGAGCATCAAATCCATGATTTGCTTTTGTTGATCCTAGTACTTTTGAAACTACAATTGATCCTTCAACTCCAGAATTTTCGGCAATTTGTCTGATTGGAGCTTCTAAGGCCCGTCTAACAATTCTTATTCCAGCATTTTCATCTTCATTTGAAGCTTTCATTTTATCAAGAGATTTAGTTGCTAAAAGAAGAGCAGTTCCTCCACCAGGAACTATTCCTTCTTCAACAGCAGCTCTCGTAGCATTAAGAGCATCATCAACTCTATCTTTTCTTTCTTTCACTTCAACCTCAGTTGCGCCGCCAACTTTAAGAACAGCAACACCACCTGCAAGCTTAGCTAATCTCTCTTGAAGTTTTTCTTTGTCATAATCAGATGTTGTTTCATCAATTTGTCTTCTTATCTGACTAACTCTTGCCTGAATATCTTTTGTTTTTCCAGAACCATCAACAATAGTTGTATCATCTTTAGTAATACCAACTCTTTTAGCTGTTCCAAGCATATCGACAGTAACATTTTCAAGTTTGATACCAAGATCTTCTGAAATTACCTGACCACCAGTTAAAATAGCAATATCTTCAAGCATAGCTTTTCTTCTATCACCAAAACCAGGAGCCTTAACTGCAGCAACCTTCAAACCACCTCTAAGTCTATTAACAACTAGAGTTGCAAGAGCTTCTCCCTCTATATCTTCTGCTATAATTAAAAGGGCTCTACTTGATTGCGCTACTGATTCAAGTATTGGAAGCATTGATTGAAGGTTAGATAATTTAGATTCATGTAATAAAATTAATGGATCTTCTAATTCAGTGACCATTTTATCTGCATTTGTAATGAAATAAGGAGATAGGTAGCCTCTATCGAATTGCATTCCTTCAACAACCTCAAGTTCTGAATCCAAGCTTTTTGCTTCTTCAACTGTAATAACACCTTCATTACCAACTTTTTGCATAGCTTCAGCAATCATATTTCCAATTTCTGCTTCACCATTCGCAGATATTGTTCCTACTTGAGCAACTTCTTCGTTTGATTTCACTTTTTTTGATTTTTTAGTTAAGCTTTCGATAGCAGTTTTTACTGCCGCATCAATTCCTCTCTTAACATCCATTGGATTCATGCCTGCTGCAACAGCTTTTGAACCCTCTCTGACTATTGATTGCGCTAGAACAGTAGCTGTAGTTGTACCATCACCAGCTTCATCATTTGTTTTCGAAGCTACTTCACGAACCATTTGAGCTCCCATGTTCTCAAACTTATCTTCTAATTCAATTTCTTTAGCAACAGTTACGCCATCTTTAGTAGATCTAGGTGCACCAAAAGATTTATCAATTACAACATTTCTTCCTTTAGGTCCTAGTGTAACTTTAACTGCGTCAGCCAAGATATCAACACCACTTAGCATCTTTGTTCTTGCTTCGCTTCCAAAAATTACTTCTTTTGCCATTTTTTTTCCTCCAAAAATATTTTTTTAATTAGCCGATTATTCCTAAAATATCGGACTCTTTCATGATTATTAAATCGTCACCACCAACTGTAACTTCAGTTCCTGACCATTTACCAAATAGAATTTTATCACCTTTCTTAACATCAAGAGCAGTTACCTTGCCATCTTCAGATTTAGTGCCACTACCAACAGCAACAACTTTTCCTTCAGAAGGTTTTTCTTTTG